>JAQICV010000077.1 GCA_027858315.1 Candidatus Woesearchaeota archaeon | reverse complement strand
AATAGATTTTTTTATTATTTTATAGAATTTTTTAATGTCTTTCTTTGATTCTTTGTTATATGTTAAGTTTTCTTTTTTAGAAAGATTTGAAATATAATATGTTAAAGCTTCCAAAAAATCTATATATGAATTTTCCCAATTTTTAGCAAGCATTTCTAACTTGTTTTTTGCATCATCAAATATCTTATTTTGTGAAAGGGAGATAATATCTTCTTTAAAGAATTCTTCATTTTTATTTTCTTTAATTATTCTTAATGAGTTTTTTTTAATTTCTTTAAGAGATGTTTTAGTCATAATTACTTTTAAATTTATTATTTTATAAATCTATAGTCACATGGATAAAAATTAATAGAATATTAAATAAGCTAAATCTTTTCCAAAAAGTATAAAAAGGAGTACTCTGTAGTAAATAATATGGGTGGACCTATTGCAAAAAGAAACACAATCGTTGACGAATTGAAAAATAAGTTGATAGAGAGTGCAGTAGCTTATGCAAAAGATAACATAGATAATTCTAAAAAAGAAATTGCTAATTATATTGAAAGTCGGCTAAAAAAAAACTTAGAAGAAAAAATTCGAAAGGAAGTAAAAAAATACTTATATTTAAGTACGAGCTTTTTATTATTTGTAGTTGGCGCATTATTTTTAATTTACGCACTAATTCAAATACTCATACATGTTTTAGTACTGCCTAACTTTATAGGCAATTTAATTTTTTCAGCACTATTATTATTATTAGGATTTATATTATATATAATTTCTAAGTAAAGTAAGATTTATAAAGTTATTATTTTTCTTTCTCTCTATGATGAGAACACACAATTGCGGACAATTAAGAATTTCTGATGATACTAAAAAAGTTACATTGGTAGGTTGGGCTCAAAGAATCAGAGACCACGGTGGAAAGAAGTTCATAGATTTAAGAGATAGATACGGGATTACTCAAATTGTATTTGATCCTGATGTTACAAAAGAATTTTCTGAAGTTGAAAATTTTAAAAGAGAATATTTAATTCAAATCGAAGGAATTGTAAGGCCAAGGCCTGAAGGAACAATTAATGAAAAACATGATTCTGGAAAAATCGAAATAATTACTAATTCATTTAAAGTTATAAGTAAATGTGAAACTTTACCTTTTCCAATTGATGTTGAAAATTCTGTAGATGTGAATGAAGATTTAAGATTAAAACACAGATATCTAGATTTAAGAAAAAAACCTATGTTAGAAGCACTTCAAGCAAGAGCTAAACTTTACAAAGCTATAAGAGATTATTTAACTGAAAAAGATTTTATCGAAGTAGAAACTCCAACTCTTGGAAAATCAACTCCTGAGGGTGCTAGAGATATGCTTGTACCATCAAGAAAATCTAAAGGAAATTTTTATGCTCTTCCTCAATCTCCTCAATTATTCAAACAACTACTAATGATTGCAGGTGTAGAAAAATATTATCAAATCGCTAGATGTTACAGGGATGAAGATTCCAGAAAAGATAGACAACTAGAATTCACTCAGTTGGATATGGAGTTGAGTTTTGTATCTCAAGCCGAATTATTCACACTAATGGAAGAACTACTCCAATATTCCTTCAAAGAAGCCTTTAATGTAGAAATTACTACTCCTTTTCACAAACTAACTTATGCTCAATCAATGGATAGATTTGGAAGTGATAAACCAGACTTAAGAATTAAAGGGATGGAATTAAAAGATATATCTGATATTGCAAAAGATTCAGGATTTAGTGTATTTGCAAACAATGTTAAATCAGGTGGACTTGTAAAAGGTCTAAATGTTTCAGGTGGAAGTGATAAATTTTCAAGAAAAGACATTGATAAATTAATTACATTTATTCAAAGCGATGGAGGAAAAGGTTTAGCATGGGTTAAAGTAACTTCAGAAGGACTTGAGAGTTCAATTACTAAATTTTTCACAGAAGAAGAATTAAAACAAATCCAAGATACTCTAGAAGCAAAAGTTGGTGATTTATTATTATTTGTTGCAGATACAGAAGATAAAACAAATACTCTTCTTGATTCACTAAGAAGACATTTAGCTAAGGAATTAGGATTAATTGATGAAAGCAAACATGAATTAGCTTGGATTGTAGATTTTCCAATGTTCCATTGGGACGAAGATGCTAAAGTAATTGAGAGTGAGCACAATCCTTTTACAATGTGTAATGAAGAATTCTTACCAATTCTAGAAGGAATTAAAGATAGAGACGATGCAATTGCTAAAAAAGATGAACTTGTAAAAATTACAACTGATTGCTACGATTTAGTTTTAGATGGAATTGAGATTGCATCTGGAGCAAGGCGTATTCATCTACCTGAAATTCAAAAGACTATTTTTGAAATAATTGGATTGACAAAAGAGAGAGTTGAAGAAAAATTCGGATGGTTTGTTGATGCATATAATTACTCTGCTCCTCCTCACAGAGGAATTGCGCCTGGGCTTGACAGAATAATCATGCTTTTACTTGGAAGAGATAATATTAGAGAAGTAATCACATTCCCTAAAAACAAAGTAGGTCTATGTCCTATGACAAATGCACCATCTCCTGTTGATGTTGAACAATTAAAAGATTTAGGATTAGGAGTTATTGGAGTTAAGAAAGACCAAGAACATGTAAAATTTCCTGAAAAGAAATTTTAATTAAATTTACAACATTTTTTCTAGTTTCAAAAACAAAACTTTAAATATTAAAAATTTTAGATTTTATTATGGAAAAAACTTATTTTATTAGTTTTGAAGGAATTGATGGTTGCGGAAAAGACACACAGCTTCAAGAACTAGCAAAAGCAATCAAAGAAGATGATAATTATCCTTTTGGTAACAAGTATTCAAATATTTGGATTACAAGAGAACCTTCTCACATGACTGAGTCAGGCAAAGAGATTGCAAGATTAATAAGGCAAAGAGATGTCTCAGCTAAGGAAGCTGCAGAGTTATATGTTCAAGATAGAAAAGAACACACTGTATTCATAAAAGATATTCTAAATCACTCTCACATCCTAACTTCAAGGTATGATGTATCAACATTAATTTATCAAATGACTCAAGGTATGAGTTTTGAAGAATTATATGAAATGCACAATTATGAAAAAGAAGAATGCATCTCGCCAGATTTCACAATAATATTTGAATTAGATGCTGATATTGCTTTCAAAAGAACTCAAAATCGAAATTCAGTTCAAGAATGTTTCGAGAAAATTGAATTTCAAAGAAAACTGGTAGACATTCAAAAAGAAGTAATAAAAAGACTTGAAGAAAAAGGAAGAAAAATAATAATTGTTAATGCAAACCAATCAATTAAAGAAGTAACTACTCAAATGCTTGAGAAATTAAATAATTCAATAAAGAACTCCTAGGGTTTACTGGTAAACTTTGAACTCACAATAAAATGGTATTAACAAAAAAAGATAATAACAATTCAAAATTGAATTATTGGAATCTTTTTTCCTCAATTTAAAATGGTATTGACAAAAAAAGACATTGACAATTTGAAATCAAATTCTCAGAGTCTTTCTTCCTCAAATTCTTTGACAAAAAAAGACATATTATACATAACAAAAATTGACTTTTATAATGAGATTAAAAAATATCAAAAAACTCTAAAACCAACAAAAGAAATAGAAGGATATGGCGCCTCAGCAATTGTCGGTGAGAAGAACTATCCTCAATTAAAAATTTATAATTCATCAAATGAAGACAAAGAAAGTTCATTTTTAAATACAAATAAAATAGTAAAACAAGACTATTCTCAAATAATAAAACACAAAGCAAAAAATATTCTAGGAAATACTAATAACATATATATCAAAAAAACAAACGATAAAGTTCTAAATCAAATTCAAGACATATACAAAGCAAGAAAAGAAGTAGAATTTACTTCAAAATTTGAATCTGAATTGAAATTTAACAAACCAATAATAAATAAACTCTCAGGAATACTAGGAACAAAAAATGAACTATTAAATGTAGAATTAAATGAAAATGCAAAAACCTCAAAGCAAATTGAGAAATATTCAACAGATGATACAAAATCAAAAGAAGCTATAATTAGTCTTTATGAAAAAGGTATAAATGAATCACAAATTATTAATCTTTTAACGCTAGGAAATTTTGGAGTAAATATAAATAAAAAAATAGTTCCAACAAGATGGGCAATAACTGCATATGACAAAACAATTGAAAATCATCTATACACAAAAATTCTCAAATATAAACTAATCAAAAATTATGAATTATATTTTCAAAAAGATAAAGGGAACTCATTTTTAATAATCTTACTTCCAGACACATACTCAGTAGAAAATTATGAATTTATGGTAAATTGGGAAGCTTCAGATTATGTAGGAATAACTAACAAATTAAAAAAATCTGAACCTTCTACTGCAGGAGGATTATTTGCAACTAAACTTGCAATAAACGAACATCTAAACAAAAGAAAAAAACAAGCTCAATATATTTGTCTAAGATTCATTGACAATTATGAAGTACCTCTTGGCGTAGTCTTTGTAAGAGAAACAATACGAGAAGCAATGAAAAACAAAAAATTCTCAACTTCAAATTTTATTGAATTAAAAGAATTCATAAAAAAAAACTATAACTTATTTAATGATTATTTTTTATCATCTCAAATACTAAAAGAAAAGAAAAATCAAAAAAAGATAAATGATTATTATTTTTAAGGATAAATATAAGTCTCATCAAAACTAATTTTTTCAGGAGTATCAAATTCAATACTTTTCACAATTTTATTTTCAAGTATAAATTCGAGTTTTAAATTCTCTTGAGTATTTATATCATAATCACTCACAAATATCATCATAACTACTTCATCTAATGAAATATATTCTTCCATAATTGATTCTCCCGTAATATATGTGATATTATAATCTTTAGTATTTGCAAATCCTTCAATGTATGTTAGACTTTGTTCATCCGAACCCTTTTTTAGATTTATACTAATATCTTCATTTTTAAAAGGCAAATTTCCATTTTCTAATTTTAACAATATATTTATTGTGTCCAAACCTCCATCAATTACTCCATCATCAGTATTAGTAGAATAAATCTGTAGGATTTTAATATCACTTTGAGTTTGATTATTTCCTATTATGTCTTCATCTGAAAAAGGATCAGAACCGCCTAAAAAAAATATACTTAAAATTAAAATAATAATTGAAAAAATTATCCAGAAGATATTAAAAATATTTATAAAAAGACTTATTTTAGATAAACTTTTTTTCTCATTACATTCAAAGAAATATTTCAAAGAAATTATTGTGAAAACTATTCCAATGATAATTAAAACTACAAAAATAATAGTCTTAAATAATATATTTGTAAAGAATATTTTTATTCCTAAATAAATAAATAACATTAATGTTCCTAAAAATGCTGTAAAAAAACTTTTCAAATTATGATTTGATATTTCATCATCCTTATTATTATATCCTAGTTCGGAATAAATTTGCTCAACAATATTAGCATTGTATCCATGATTAACCAAAATTTTTTTAATAACACCTTTTGAATATGTATCTTTATGTTTCAATATATACTCTTTAGCATTATTATAACTCATTTTTAATCTAAATCTGTTTTGAAAATTTTAATTAATTCATATAAAACATTTGAAGTATTAGAATATCCATATCTTTCTTCTTCAAATAAATAATGATGATCTAAATGACCCGATAAAATTTTTCTAATATCTTTTAGAGTTCTTAAAAAAACTTCAAATTTCATTTCTTCAGAATTAATTTTCAATTTATTCAAATCATCCATTAGAAAAATCAAATCCTCATCTTGCTTATCTAAAATTTCATACAAAACTCTCTCAAGTAAAAAAACATTCTTAAACTTTTCATAATTGTTAGAATCTACAAGTTTAATTGTGAAATTTGAAATCAAATATTTCAATTTTTCTTTCTCTCTAATCTCTTTTTTGAGGATAAGAAATATTTTTCTTAATTTATCTAGATCATGTAAAAATTCTTTGAAATCTTTACTTTCTAAAATCTTTTTTAAATCCTCATGTTTGCCTCTAGAATATAAATATATCAAATGATTTGTATCTTCTAAAACTCTCTCTTCATCATGTGAGATGTCCTTAATTATAACGCCCCAAAGTTTTGCTTCAACATTTTTTAATGTCAAAAGATAATGTGAGATTTTCTCTTTTTCATGAATTAATTTATTTTTTGGATTAAAATTAAACTGATTATAAATATTATTAACTATTCCCATACAATTTACATAAAGAAAGAGTTAATTAAAACTTTATACCTACTAAAAAGAAAAGAAAATAATTGTAAATCTTTATTTGTTATTTAAAATAATTTTATTTTCTGGATATGCTGCATTATAAATGTGAATATTTTCAAATAATTTCTCTCTAATTGGTTCGATAAATTTAATTATTTCTTCCGAGATGCCTTGTTTTAAATCAATTGAAGATAAATCTCCATTAATAAATGCCTCTTCAACTTTTTCATAATTTTCAAATTTAATTGCTCCTCCGAATTTATCTGGCCTATTTATTATAAATCCTCTTGATTCAAAATGAATTTTATGAAATAGAACATATTTTAACATAGGAAGTAAACCATTTCCATCAATAACTTTATCTTGACAGAATGCTTTATTTATTTTATTCCTAATTGTTTTATCAGAATCAAAAAAATCTATTTTTGATTCTGGTTCAGAAGAGGACATTTTTCCTGTTTTACCTAGTCCAGGAATTAAAGGATTCATTAGATGAATTCTTTTTTCGTAGTTTATTTTTGGCAAATTGTCTCTAGCAAACATGAATATTTTCCTTTGATCAAGCCCTCCAAATTGAGCATCAGCATTTAGATAGACTTCATCTAATGCTTGTAATAATGGGTATAGTAATCCACTTAATTTTGGATTTTCTGATTGCTTTACTACTTCTGCTCCAGATTTTTTGGAGTCCGAAAAAGAAGTAATGGCAGATAATTTATACAAGTCTAAGGTATAATCTTCTTTTAATTGGTATGAAGTCCCTTTAACAAATTTTAATTTTTTAGTGGAAACTCCTATTGAAATTAATAACTCAGTTATCAAAAATTTATAATATTCTGTTCTTGATTCTAATAAACCCCAAGTTGATTTCATACTATCAAGATACGCATGTAAGTCTGCAAATAATATAGTAACTTCACAATCAGCTTTTAAAAAATCAGCAATTTTATATAATGGAACTAAGTATCCAAAACTTGGACTACCGGTTGGTGCAGTCCCCCAGTAAATTTTCAAATCTCTTTTATCCAATATCTCTTTTATTTTTTCAATATCAACTACTTCTTGTAGATTACTAGTAATTAAGTTCAATTTCTCGTTCATAAATATATTATTTTTAAGTTGCTTTATATTATTTTCTAAACTTTATACAAAAATATTTAAATAAGTAATTTTTAATTGTTTTTAATGATATATAGTTCAACAATATTAGATACTGAATTTGGCGATGTAAAAATCAATTACCACGAATTTATTGAGGGAGATTGTATAAGCCTTATTTTCGGTGATTTAGATGAAATCAAGAAAGATACTGCCCTTGTTAGGCTTAGTTCTGCATGTTTATTTAGTCAGGCATTTCATACTGTAGATTGTGATTGTAATAAACAATTAGAATCTTCATTTGAATTAATGTCGAAAAAAGGAGGTATTATAATTTATATGGATCAAGAAGGTTGAGGTATTGGTTTAAAAAATAAAATTAAAAGTATGGAGTTTGAACGTGTAAATAATGTTGATACTGAAGTAGCCTTTGAAAATTTATTTGATAAACTAGATTATAGAAATTATGATATTGCAGGATATGTGTTGAAGGAGTTAGGTATAAAGAAAATAAAAATGATGACTAATAATCCTGATAAAATTAATGCAATTGTAAAACAAGGAATTAATGTTTTAGGGGATATGAAGCTAGATTATAATATTACTCCAAAAATACAAAAATATCTGAATGTAAAAAAAAATAAATTTAATCACAATATTCAAATATGAATAAAATCAATAATGAATTTAATCATAATATAATTATTGGAGATAAATTCAAGGAAGATCTCTCAAAGATATTTAAAAATTTAAATATATCTAACAGAGAAGTTTTGTTGTTTCTAGGAAGAAATTATTTTAAAGTTTCACAGCATTATCAAGAGTTTATTGATTTACAAGAAGATTGTTCTAATCAAATTTTAGAAATTATCTTTATTGATGAAAATCCTAAAGAAATAGAAACTCGTAAATTTATTAATAAGTATGAATATTTGATGAAGACTGTTTATCAATTGTGGAATTAAAATTAAAACAAATTAAAAAATTTGAAAATTTGAAATTTAATTTAAAAAATTTACCTAGACAAATTAATCATGGAGATTTTTTAACTCCTAATTGTTTTTTTAATTTTGAGGGCGATTTTAAATATTTGATTGATTTCGAGCATATTGTTTATACTTACAGAATTTACGATATAGTGAAAACTAGTTTGTTTTTATCAAGGGAAGAGGAATATGAGATTTCTAATAGTGGAAAGTATAATTTCGAAAAAATTATATATTTTATTAAAGAGTATATGATCTATAATCCTTTAATTTCTGCAGAGTTAGAATTAATTCCGTATTTAGTTCTTTTTATGTCTATTAAATCTGATTTGGTTCTATATGGAAATTATATTGCAAAAAATTCTAATGTTAGAGATTTCTTACCTAAAGGAAACATGTCATTTTATTATACTTGGTGGGAGAAAAATTATTTAAATTTAAAACAATCAATGGAAAAAGAATTCATCTAAAATTTTTTCAAATTTTTCAAAAAGTTTTCTAAATCTAAAGTAATTGGAGCTTCAACTTCAAATTCTTCACCTTCATAATTAAATTTTAAATATTTGGCATGTAAAAATTGTCTACTCAATCTATCTTCATACTTTCTATTAAGAAATGAATTACCATACATTTTATCTCCTAGTATAGCATGACCTAAAGATTTCATATGAACTCTAATTTGATGTGTAATGCCAGTTTTAATTTCTACTTCAACTAATGAGAATATATCTCCATCTTTATCTTCATACTCTTCAAGAACTTTGTATAAACTAAGACTCTTTTTAGTTTCCTTCTCAAATTTTTCAACAATACGCATCTTCTCATGAGAACCTTGAGGATTTCGAGTCATTAAAACTTCAACTTTTCCTTCCTTTTCTTCAAATTCTCCTACACACAAACAAACATATTTCTTAACAACATCTCTTTGTCTAAAGATTTCATTCAAATTTCTAATTGCAATCTCATTTTTTGCAACAGCTAAAAGTCCAGAAGTATCTTTGTCTAATCTGTGTGCATGAAAATATTCATAACTACTCTCATCACCAATTTTATTTTTATACCATGCAAGATGAAGTGAAAAAGATTTATCATCATGTTGGGCTCCTTGAACAACAACTCCTGCAATTTTATTAAAAATAATGAAATTATCATTCTCAAAAACAACTTCAATACCTAAATCTTCCATATTCTCTTGGTATTTCTTCTTTTCTCGAAGAGTTATATCATTTGGCCAAACTTTAAGAACATCTCCTTCTCTTAAAATATCATCTTGTTTAATCTTTTTCCCATTTATAGTAATTCTTTTATCTTTAATCAAATTAACAACTTTAAAAAATGGAATATCAATATTTTTCTTAATAAAATTTTTAGGTTTAACTCCGTCAAATTCTTTAGTAATATTTATTTCAATACTCATATAATAAAAATAATAGTCAAATTCTTATAAACATTTACTCTAAATACTCATATATCTTCGCTTTGCCAATTGTAATAAATCTTTGATTAAGAGACAATTTTTTAAGTTCCGATTTGGAAAAATCAATATACTCTTTGTTAACCATTTTTGAACCTGCAACAGGCATAATTTTAATAAGTTCTGTAATAAAAGCATAATAAAATGGAAATAATAAAACAAACAATACTACACTAACATAATTATATAATAGTGGAACATAAATCATCATTGTAAAAAATATTAACATAAATGTAATTACTCTAATCCTACCATATACTTTTGCAAACTCTCCGCTACCAAAACCTGACCCAATAATTGAAAAACCATACAAAATAATAAATACTGCAAAAATATATTGTGATGCAATAACATCAATTGAAAAATTTATCCTTGATGAAATAATTTGTATCCATGAAAAACCTGTAAAAATAATTAAGGCACCATTAGAAATAGCATTACCCACAGAAGTTCCTGATTCTTCTTGATATTTATCTGTAACAATACCAATAAATAAAATTGGTATTACAATCCAAAAAAAATTATTCTGATGAATCGACATTAAAAGCTCTTGAATAGTAATGATTGCCATATTTATAACTCAAATAGGTCTTTTTTTGTGATGCTTACATCGATATGTTTCTTTAATTCCAAAACTACTTCTTCTGCTTTAATTTTAAGCTCATCATATTTCACACCATTAATTTTAATTCCTTTTTTATGTTCTATACCTTTTGCAATTTTATAAAACTCTTCAATTATTTTCGAGTATTTTGCTAAAGGTTTATTTTTGAAAGTCTCTTTGAATATATGTGGCATCTCTTTTGGGGAAGGAGGCATTTTTTTCTCAACAATTAAAGAAGCATGCACCATATCAATGATTGCATAATACAAATCTAATACAGAGTCATCTAAATGTTTAGAAGTCTCTTCTAAAAGTGTTTGAGACCTCGCCATATAAGTATAAACTGTTTCTCTTGAAGGTTTAATTTTTCCAATTTCAAGCAAATATTGCATTGGAGCTATTATGTTTTTATCATAAAGTGGGATTCCGTATCTTAAAACATTAATAACTATAGGGTCTCCTTTCCTAACCATATCCCAATAATCACTAAAATTTACACTCATAAGATGAAGTTTATTGGGATATTTTGATGCAAGTTTTGAAACAATAATTCTATAAGCTTCTTTTAGTTCATCAGTCACAAAAACTGAAACATTATCTAGAATTATCATTAAATCTATATCTGAATCTTTATCTAGAGTATCATGAGTATTTGAACCAAAGATAACTATTGCCTTAACTAGATCATCCATTTCTAAAATAAGTTTTTTAGAAAAATCTCTAACAATTCTTAAATTTTCAATATGGTACTGTTCTTCATTATCATTTTTCTTTTTCTTTTGTTCAAAATCCATTTTAACAATTCACCTCAGGATTTTCTATATTTTTATTATTTTTGACTATATCCATTTTCATTAGTTAAGTTTTTTATTAAGTATTTCTAACTCAAGATTAGAAAGTTCAGTTAGTACATTCAACATGTGAGAATTTATATCTTTCATTTGTTTAACCTCAACATCTTTTTCAATCAGTCTCTCCTTTAACAAAAAAATTTCAAGCTCACTACTGTGGAGCTTTTCTTTAAGACTAGTAATATTACCTTTATTTTTTTTAACTTCTTCAATAGTTAAATTGAATTTATGGTGCTCTTCTAATATATTTGAGATCGCACTCTTAAGTTCCCTAATCTCTGCTTTCAAATCCAAATACTCTTTTTTTGATTCATTTTTATCAGTCTCAAGATTTGGAGTAATATTTTTAGCCTTAGAAATATGTTCTCTAACTTCATTTGATAAATTCTCAATAGTTTCTTTAATTTTTTTATGTTCTTTTAGAAATTCATCATAATTTTCATTAATTTTTGAAGATATTCTAATCATATCTTCTTTAACTTTAGAAAAACTATTTTTAACTCTAGAAAACTCTTGCGATAATTTCATATACTATTTAAAAGACTTTTAAATATAAAAAAAAGTATTACCTATAAAGTAAAAAATTAAATTAAAAATTAAATAATAGGTGATTTGCTAGAAATTTTGTATTTTAAAATTTCTTTTAATTTAGGATTGTAGCTAAAATCCAGTTGAATGCTACAACTTCAATTAAAAATAATGTAAATTTAAATCCTAAATTCATATTCTTAAAAATACTAGGCTTATCTTTTAGAGATTCATAGATTGAATATAAATTCAAAACAAATGAAAATATAATTAAGGAACCACCCCATTTCAACATATTTAAATCCATATCTTTAGCACCCAATAACAACAAAAACATAGCAATTATAAATGAGAAAAATGCACTCATAAGTATTAAAGGTCTAATAACTCCTCCTTCAATAAAATTCTCTTTTGAAAAATCTGCATCAGTCATTCCAAAAACATGTTTAGATTTTTTTTCAATTTTTTTTTCAGCTTTCATAGAACTACTTAAAGAATTTTGTTTTATAAATCTTTGTTTAAATTAAAATTGGATAAAAATTAAAGTAAAAATAAATAATCACTAAACGAAGATACTAAACATTTAATTAAAACTTTGAGTAAATTTATCTATGAAAGATAATATACTAAGTGAAATTAAAGAAGAAATTTCTTCAAATAAAAAAGTAAGGGTTGCAATTAATGGATTTGGAAGAATTGGAAGAATGATATTTAGAGCTGGATTTAATGATCCAAACATCGAATTTGTCGCAATTAATGATTTATCTGGAGCTGATGCAGCAAGATATTTCTTACAATATGATAGTGCACAAGGCCAATTCCCTACTAAAGTTGAAGTTGATGGTGAGTATCTAGTTGTAGGAGATAGAAGAGTTAAGGTTTTAGGAGAAAAAGATATAGAAAAACTACCTTGGAAAGACTTAGATATTGATGTTGTAGCTGAATGTACTGGAAGATTTGTAGACAGAGAACAAGTAGACATTCATATAAAAAATGGTGCAAAAAAAGTTGTAATCTCTGCACCAGGTAAAGGGGATGTATTTTATCTGGTTAGAGGAGTTAATGATGAAGAGTATAAAAATGAATTTAAGGTTGTATCAAATGGTTCTTGTACAACAAATTCTATGAGTGCAATAGTTAATGAATTATACAAAAAATATGGTATTGAAAAAGGAATGTTTGCAACGATTCATTCAGTAACTGGAGATCAAAGAATTTTAGACTCTGTACATCCAAAATTAAGAAGAGGAAGAGCAGCACCATTCAACATCGTTCCAACTTCAACAGGTGCAGCGCAAGCAGTAATTAAATTAATACCTGAATTAGAAGGCAAACTTCATGGAATTGCATATAGAGTTCCAACTATAACTGGGAGTATTACTGATTTGAATTTAGAATTGAAAAAAAATATAACAAAAGAAGAAATCAATTCATTCTTAAAAGAAATTTGTAGTACAAAACTCCATGGCATTGTCGAGTATAGTGAAGAAGAATTAGTATCTTCAGACATAATAGGAAATCCGCATTCAGGAGTAATTGATGCTCAAAGTACAGAAGTTGTTGGTAGAAATCTATTAAAACTTGCAGTATGGTATGATAATGAATATGGATTTTCAAATAGGATGATTGAAGTAATAAAACTAATCAGTAAGAAATAAATTTAATAAATAGAAACTTTCATTAATAAAATATGATAGACATAAATCCACTTCAAATCTTTTTGATTGTCTCTTTAGTTCTAATATTTCCAATAGGTTTATGGAATCAAAAAAGAATGGCAAAGGCAAAACAAAACTCAATGCAAAGTTACTCTTATAATCCAAATATGGGTGGAGATAATTTAAATGAGAATGAGAAAAAAGCTCAAGAGTACATTATTCAATACAAATCAACTTACTCTAAAGAATCAGTAAAAACAGGCCTTTTAAATATGGGTTTATCCGATTCAGAATCAGAATCTTATTTATCTAAATATTTTAATTAGATAAAAATTTAGAATTTATTTTTAAATATTGTAAATTATTCACTTACCAAAGTTTCTTTTAATAGATTTAAACCAATCGAGAATCTCTACAAAATCTTCTTCATTCATCTCTGGCCATAATTTTTTTGTAAAATATAATTCACTGTATTTGCTATCCCAAAGCATAAATCCTGAGATTCTTGGTGAATCTCCAGGTCTCACAATAATTTCAGGAGATTTAGAATCATTATAATAAATATTATTTTTAATAGTTTTTTCATCAACTTTCTCAAAATCTAAACTTCCATTAGAAATTTTCTCATAAATACTCTTAAAAGATCTTAAAATTTCTTTTTGTCCATCATAGTTTATTGCAATATTTACTCTGTATTTGAACTCTTGACCAATTTTTGCATTACATTTCTCGAACCTTTTTCTTAGATCTGAAACAAAAAGCTTAATTTTCCTCTCTTTCCTATCTTTTTCTTCCAATTCATCAATTTCACCTCTCAAACAAAGTTTAATTTTATGTTTGATAAAATACTCTTCTAAATCATCATCTTTAAAAAAATTTTGGATTAAGTCTCCTATAGGTCTCAAATCTTCTCCACGATTTTCATAATTATCAGTTGATAGGGCGTAAAACGATGTTTCAAATATATTATGTTTAACTTGATACTTAACAAAATTTAAAAATTGTTCCATTCCAGCTCTGTAAGCTTCCTTTTTGGATAAATTATACTTATCTCCATACCTACGATTTCCATCCATTATGAATCCAATATGATTAATCATATAATAACTATTAGCACAAATTTTATAAAGATTTTTCTCTACTCTATAAATATGCTTAAGAAACTCTGCATCATTTTTCTGATATTACTGTTTCCAATAGTTTCCAATGCAACCGATGTTACAGTGAAAGCTTTTGTCTATCAAGATTACACAATATATAATTATGCTATAGAGTTTCAAACTAATGATAGTATTTCAAAATTCTCAATAGAAAAACCAAAAGATGCTAAAATCGATTATGCAGTAGATAAGTTCGGGACAGTTAATTACGAATCTGTAGGAGATTTTTTCATTTTCAAACCAAAAGGGATTGAAGACAATTATTTTTTAATCAAATATAGGTCTGAAGACATATCCAATAATCTTTTCAAAGCAGATGCTTTTAGAACTTATTTATCTTTTGATTTCCCTGTTGACAATTTAATATTCAATCTTGAATTTAAAGACAACTTCGGGGAAGGGATAGACATTTTTCCTACAAATTTCTTATTAGATGAATCAGGAAGAGTAATATGGGATTTTGAATCTGTTGAAGAAGATTTATTATTTGTTGTAAATTTTAAAGACACAAAGTCCAATATTGAAACAGGATTTATTAATAGAGATTTAATATATCTCACCATCATCTTCATTTTACTTATTTTAGTTGTAAGTTTATTAATTTTATATAAAACTAAAATAAAAAATAAAACTTCTAAATCTAAAGTAAATGTGCAAGAAAATATTGTAGAGATTCGTCCAGAAGAAAAAATTAGTAATGAAGTTAATCTACCTCAAGAAGAGAATAGACAAACAATTGAAGAAATAGTTAAAAAGCATTTGACTGAGAACGAAAGTGAGGTATTATTACTTATTAAAGATAATGATGGGATTTCCCAATATGATATTCTAAACTATTTACCTAAATTAACTAAATCTAATTTAAGTAAAATTATTTCTAAACTACATGCAAGAAAAATTTTGAAAAGAATAAAAGTAGGAAAAGCAAATAAAATATATATTGGTGATAGAATAAAAAAAGAAGAAAATTAGGAACTAAGATTAATTCTAGTATCATAATCGGGATTTCCTTCATAAGTATTTCTATTAATAAAATCTTCATTATATACATAACCTGGAAGATAACAAAAACCAATAACATAAGGTTTAGTGCTCTTAGGAATACATTCTAGTCCCTCACTACATTCAACTTTCATGTATTGATTTTCACACATCTCTCCTTCTCCTGCATATAATCTTGGATCGGTATTAAGTTCTAATTCATCCATTCGAGGGATACACCCTGTAAATAATAATGAACCAATTAATAAAAAAATCATTAGAATTTTAGTATTATTCATATGAATCACAAAACTTATATCTTTATAAGTTTTTAGGGAATCTTTATTATAATGAAAGTTGCAGTCTTGTTTTCTGGTGGGAAAGATTCTAATTATGCTTTATACAAAGCTAATCAAAAAAATGAAGTTGTATGTCTTATAACTTTAGTATCTGAAAATAAAGAATCTTACATGTTTCAAACACAAGGAATTGATTTTGTAAAAGTACAATCACAAGCTTTAGGGATTCCAATAATTGAATATAAAACTAAAGGTGAAAAAGAAAAAGAATTAGAAGACCTACAATTAGCAATCGAGTTAGCAAAAGAACAATATAATATTGAAGGAGTTGTAACTGGTGCAATAAATTCTGCATACCAATCATCAAGAATTCAAACAATTTGTCAAAAATTAAATATCTGGTGTTTTAACCCATTATGGCAAAAAAATCAAGTAGATTTTTTATATGAATTATTAGAAAATAATTTCAAAATAATAATTGTAGGAATTTTTTCTTATCCTTTTGACAAATCTTACTTAGGAAGAATTCTTGATAAAAATCTAATTAAAGAATTAACGAAGTTAGAAAAAAAATATAAAATTAATCCTGCCGGGGAAGGTGGAGAACTTGAAACATTTGTTATAGATTCTCCTTTATTCAAAAAAGAGATAAAGTTATTGGATGTAGAAAAACATATGGATAGTGAAAATGCGGGAATTTTGGAAATTAAAGAAGTTAAATTGGTAGATAAATGAGAGAAGATATAAATTTAGAAGAAATAAGAAAAGTTATGAAAAAAGCTATTTTAAAAGGAGCTAAAATTGCAAAAAAAGGATTTTTATTGAAAGATAAAGGAGTATATTACAAGGATAAAGAAAAAAGAGATATTGTAACAATATATGACTTATTAATTGAAAAAGAAATTGTCAAAATTATTCAAAAGAAGTTTCCAAATCATAATATTTTAGCAGAAGAAGGATCTTCAGTTACTAATAATTCAGATTATACTTGGATAATAGACCCAATTGATGGTACAAGAAACTATTCTCGTGAAATTCCAATTTTTATGGTAACTATTGCATTTGCAAAGAAAAATGATGTTATTATGTGTTATTGTAATAATCCTGTAACTAAAGAATTATATTTTGCTCAAGAAGGAAAAGGTGCTTACTTTAATTCTAAAAGATTAAAAGTTTCAGATTTGAAACTTGAAAACTCAGATGTAATTTTATCTGGAGGAGAAAATAAATCATTAAAGAAAAAATTATTCTCCATCCTTTTAGATAATGAAATCACAATAAGAAATTATTATTCTCTAGTTTTTTCAACTGCATTAGTTGCTTCAGGAAGAGTTGATGCATTAATTTCAGCTAGTGCAAAACCATGGGATTACTGCTGTTATTTATTAGTTCTTGAAGCAGGAGGATGCGCAGTAGATTTTAAAGGTGAGAAATTTGATATAACAAAAAAAGAATTAGTTTTAACCAACTTAAAAAACCATAAATCCTTATTGAATTATTTAAAAATTCTCAAAAAATGAATAATATATTAATAGTTGATATGAATAAAGAAAAAAATTCTCTTCATCATGATGAATTTGTATTGCCAGTTAAAGAAATTGTTAAAACAAATTTCGATATAATTCATTTTTTAGAATTAAACGAACAAGTAATTTTAAAGTATGAAAAAGTTATCTTATGTGGTGTTGCTCTAAAAGATTTTGAATATTTAAATCACACTGAAATTTTTAATTGGATGAAAAACTATAAAGGATATATATTGGGAATTTGTGCTGGAGCTCAAATAATTGGAAAAATATTTGGAGCTGAATTGAAAGAGAAGCAGGAAATAGGTCTGGTTAAGATAAGTAAAGTCAAAGAAGACAGTATTTTAGAAAAAGTCTCTTTAAATGAAGTTTATGCTCTTCATAAATCATATTCAGAATTACCTCAAGGGTTTAATCTATTATTAGAAACTAAAATTCCTCAGTTGTTCTCAAATGGAAAAATTTATGCTTCATTATTTCACCCTGAGATAAGAAATAAGAAATTAATTGAGAATTTTATTAATTTTTAGAAACTACATTATGAAAAATTGGTCTAAAGAAAAAATATGACACTACAGTCATACAAAGTATAACTACTGCAAATGTTTGTAATGTTCTTGCTATTCCAATTGCATCAACAATATATGCTCCAAATAATGATGCTAAAAACATTGCAAAATATGACAATGAATAATATGTTCCAACAACTTCTCCTTCCATATCATGTTTTTCTGCAACACTGCTCATGAGAGACCAAGCTGTTACATTCCAGATACTTGATCCTAATCCATAAACGAATAAAATAATTGCAAGACTAGTTATTCCAGTTGCAAGTGGCATAAAGAGCATTGAAATACATACAATAAAAACTCCAAGCATTACTCCAAATTGTGCAGAAATACTATCGGCAATTCTTCCAAAGTAAAATTGGAACATATGTATGAAGGGCCCAATCCCCCAAAGTATTCCAAACCAATATACTGGAAGTCCTAAAGTTTTTACTACGAAAATAGGGAAAAATATTGTTATAATTTGCCCTTTTGCATTCATAGTCATTCCTAGAATTGCCATTCCTTGCAATCTTCTATATTTTAAAAAATCTGAAATCTCATATAATGGATTAAGATCTCTTAGTTTAATCTTAGTTTTACTCTTCTTTTTTTCAGGTATTAAAACTAATAACAAGATTGAGAGAATCATAAATACTATTGAGACTAAGAATATTGTTTTTGCTAAATGCCAGTCTGCAATAAATCCTGCAAGAATAGGAGCAATAATTGCTCCAATTGATCCAACACTAAAAAAAAACCTGTCCAAAACCCTCTCTTTTCTTTAATAATATCTTCAAATGCTCCAAGTGCAACAATTGAGACTGCCCCTGAACCAATTCCATCTATAAATCTAATAATGTAAACAAGAGTCCTATTATCAGTAAAATTGTAATATGTACTAAGGAAAAATATTTGCGCAATAATTCCATAAAAGATAATATTCTTTCTTCCAATTCTATCTGAAATCTTACCAATAATTGGAGAGAATAAGAATATAGCAAAACTAAGTATTGCAAAAAAATAAGTAATCTCTTTGTTACTCCATCCTGCTTCTAAAAAGATTAAAGAAAAAAAAAGGAACTATCATACCAACAGCAATTTGATGAGTTAATTGGAATGAAGCAAACATCAAAGCTACAGGGTTTTTCCTTATTAATTTATTAAACATATAATTTAGTTGTAGTTTTTGATTATAATTATTTATTGTTTTTAAAAGTGGTGCTAGTAGTTAACATTTTTAAACCAAAGATCAGAATTCTTATTATGGATGAGATGCAAGAGAGAAAAAAAATAGTTTTTCTAAGTTCATCTTTTGTAAATCTAGCACATTTATTTGCTCAAAATAATCCTGATTTTGATATTTTTTTAATACTTGATAGAAAATTTCCAGTAGATTTTGATGAGGAAATGGACAATTTCTACACTTATACTTTTGATAAAAATAAAACTTTTGAGAAGGACAAGGAAAAGTATTTTGACATGTTAGGAGTGTTCATTGATGGATTTGAACCTGATTTCATAATCACAAATAATTTCACAAAAATTCTTCCTCAAAGTTTTCTTGATTTTATGAAATTCAGAAATGCGCAAATTAACATTTTAAATATTCATCACGGTGACCTTAGAATTATAGAAAATTCAGAAATGAAATACAAAGGATTAGATCAAGATGTAAAACAGTTTTTAGATATGGAAGAGTTCTCATCAACAATTCATATAATTGAAAATTCAAGACCAGACGAAGGAAAACAATTATTTCAATCCCACCCAACAACATTAAAAGAATTAAAGCAAAAAGGGTTTTTACATAAGAAAGAAGAGATAATTAATTACAGATTAAGAAATGTAGTTCTAAGTTATCATGCAAGAACTAAAGTTTTAAAACATTTAAGAAAGATATTTGATGATTTAGAAGAATAATTACCAATATTTATTAATACAAATTTTTAGAAATATTTTATGATAGAAGTTGAGCTTAAAGCAAGAGTTGATAATAAACAAGAAATTCTTTCAAAATTTGAAGAATTAAATTTTCAATATATCAAAGAAGAAGAACAAGAAGACATAATCTTTCTAAAAAATGAATTCTTAGACTCTAAAGGTAAAATTAAAGACGGAGGAATAGTTTTTAGAATAAGAATCGTTAATAGTAAAAAAATATTTGAGATAAAAGAAATAGATAGGAATGTTGGAGGAGGAATAGAATATAAAATAGATATAGCGGATATGAGTTCTACTAAAAGAATTATTGAGAAACTAGGTTTTGAAGAGTTTTTCACAATAAAAAAACAAAGAGCATATTATCAATTTGAAGATTTCGAGATTGCTCTTGACAATGTGGATGGTTTAGGTGAATTTATCGAAGTCGAATTAATGGTAGAAGCTGACTCCCAAAAAGAAGAAGCAAAAAAGAGATGTTTATATTTATTAAAAAAATTAGGTCTTGAAGCTAACTTAGAAAAACAAAAATACGGAGATTTGATAATTGAGAAAAAGAACCTAAAAAGTTTTCATGATTTAAAAAATAATTAATTTGTTATCTTAATTCCTTCTTTCGAAAACAATAGTTCTTTAAATTTATCTAATTCTCCAGGAGTATGAATCATTCTAAAAATTAAATCAGTCAGTTGATTATCTCTAAACTCCTCTTTTTGAGTTTCTTTAATGAATGTTCCAAAGTCAACAAAAAAAGTCTCAATTCTCTCACCATCAAATTCAAAATTTTGATCTTGTTTTTTATAACATTCTCTAGCAATAAACATATATGAATTACCAATAACTTTTCCTCGTGAAGGAAATTTATAAAATTCAAGTATATCTTCTGATACATATCCACTCTCTTCTAGAAGTTCTCTTTTTGCACTATCAATTGGTTCTTCTCCTTGATCCATTCTTCCAGCAGGGATATTGGTAAACTTCCCAATATGAGGTTGTTCTTCTCTTTGCATAATGATTTTCCCTTGCCTAGTAATTGCAATAATTCTAACTGTTCCAGGTCTTTTAACTGCCTCAAAAGTTTTAAATGTCCCATCAAACATTTCTTGTTTCCATTGATATATCTCAAAAAGAACTCCTTTAAATACACATTTTGCATGTTCAGGTATTTTGCTCATAAAAATATTTAAGAATAAAGATTTATAAAATTTAGTTTTATGGATTGTACAATTTAAAAGCTCCTGCAACAATTAAAGGGAAAACTAAAGTTGCCTCAGATTCAACTTTTATTTTTTGAGCTTCAGGTTTAATCTTTCCCCAACTAACTGCTTCATCAATAGGTGCTCCGGCATTAGAACCTTCCATCTCTAAACCTGAATTAATATAAACAACATAATCTGCACCATCTCTAAACAAAGCAGCATTTGAAACAACATGTTTTGGAACACTACCTCCAATTGCAATAATTCCCATTTTTTCAGAATTCAAAGCTAAATCTGTAACTTCGACAATATAATCTGAAGTATCAATTTTAAAATCAGGATGATTCTTCTTAAAAAAATAAACCATATCTCCAAGGCTTCCATCTAAAAGTGCAGGACAAAAAAAAGGAATTTTATTTTTGTAAGACCAATATGAGAAACTATCTTCTTTTTTTTCTAAGTCTTGTAATTCCATCTCATATCCTAATTCATAAACAAACTCTTTAATTCCAATAATCTCATTTTTTTGTTTTTGTTTCTCATAGATTCTTTCTAAGAATTTAGTCATAAACTTTTCAAAGTATAGGTATATATCATTAGGAATAAATATATTTCCTGTACGATTAATTCCATCTTCCCTTAGTACATGTCCTGGAGCTCTAAAATCTCCTAGAACAAAAGGTTTTAAGCACTTAATAATATCTTCTTCAATAGCACCCGCACTAGTGACCATTACTTGAACCATATTATTCTTTGTAATATATTTGATTTGTTCTCTAACTCCACAAGTTCCCATATTGGAAGTAAAAGCAAAAAATATAGTTGCTTTATCTTTCCTCATATTTTTAATAATCTCTATAGATTGTGCAAGATTAGTTGCTTGAAAACCTGTATTGGCATAGGATTTCAAAAAATTTTCAAAATTAAATTCTTCTTCAAAATCGTAACCTCTAATTTCTGGCCATCCCTCTAATGTATTGGCTTTTTTTAATACATTATCTTTTGCCTTAGTTGTTTTTTTCATATTGATATCTTTAATTTTTTTAGTCATTTTTAATAAATTAGTTAATAATTTTTAGTAATTATAATTGAATAATGAGACTTTACCATCTATAATTATAACAAGAATAGCCTTTTCTAAAAACACTATTTATAGATTTCATATTAACAATTAATAATGTTTTATTTAAAAATATAAGTAAAGTAAATTGATTACTTCTCTTTATGGAATAAGAATACAACTCCAATAATAAACATAAATACTCCAATAACTAAAAATGCATATTTATTTGGCAATAAAAGTAATAATCCTGCAACACTTATTTTTCCAACAAAACTTCCAATATCTGTAGCTGTAGCATATATAGGATAGTACTTTTCCTCATCAGCTTTATGTTTCACATTGCTGAAGAAAAATGAATCTTGAAGTGGTTCTAAAAATGACATTGCAATGCTTGATACAACCATAAGTGATAAAGTTACATATATATTGTCAAATATAAACATAAGTCCTGCAATTATTGTAAGAGAAAAAAAACCTAAAATAAAAAATGGTTTAAATCCATATTTCTCCGAAAGTTTTCCAACCTCATATTCAAACAAAACGAGTGGAATAACAACAACAGATAAG
Organism: Candidatus Woesearchaeota archaeon; assembly: GCA_027858315.1. Classification (NCBI taxonomy): domain Archaea; kingdom Nanobdellati; phylum Candidatus Woesearchaeota; species Candidatus Woesearchaeota archaeon. The sequence continues at coordinate 55,885 of JAQICV010000077.1, read as the reverse complement.
AATACTCCAATGTATGCCTCTCCAAGACCACTATCTATAATGAAAAGAGGTATGTAAACAAAGAGTAGCGCCAACCAGATATATATACCTCCACTTATGATATAAGATAAAATCAATCTTTTATTTTTAATAAAATCTTTAATATTCTTAGTAATATTTGTATCGAAATTTTTTCTTTTCTTCTCAGGGAGTTTGATTTTCACTCTTAAGAGCATAAAAAGACCAATTAAAATAAATACTGACCCTACAAAAAATACTGAATTTATTCCGTATTCAACTAGGAAGAATCCTGCAATTAAAGGACCAACTAACCATCCAACATTTGATAAGGAATACATTAATCCTTCATCTTCATTAAGTTCTTTATTTTTTGATTCATCTCGAAATAGAATATCAAAACTATCTATTTTAAATACGGTTCCAATTGAAATTATCATCGCAAGAAAAATGAAAATATATAAATTTGGGAAAAATGGAATCATTGTATAAGCAATAATTTGAACAATAATACTAATAATTAAAATCTTCAATTCATTATATTTTTCAAGAATAGGTGTTGAGAAAAATGCAGTAATCAAGGATATTATTACCAAGAAAGCTGAAATGAATCCTATCATTGAATCACTTATCCCAAATCTAGTCATATAAATTATCCAAATAGTGTTAATTCCTGAGACACCAAATGCCGCAACAAGTCTTGAAATAGATAGTTGTGTAGTTTTCTTAAATTTTTTCCTAAATGGAAGATACATATGAAACATAATAATTAATTCTCAAATGTCTTTATAAACTTTCTATATATATAGAAATAGTAAAGCTTTATAAATGGAATAAAATTCATAATTTGTATGGTTGAAAATACTACTTTGGTACCTGTTGATGACTATTTAACAGCAGGAGTACACATTGGAACTAAGTATAAAAACGGATTTACTGACAAGTTCATTATAAGATCAAGACCTGATGGGTTAAAAATCTTAAACACTGATGATGTTGATAGTAGACTAAAAGTTTTAATTAATTTACTTTCAAGATATGATCCTTCTGAATTTGTAATTATGGGAAGAAGAGAAAATGCAAAAAAGCCTCTACAAATGTTTGCAAAATTAATTGGTTGTGACATCTTTACTGGAAGATACCTTCCAGGTAAATTAACAAATGTATCTCTTGAAGATTTCAAAGAATATAAAGTTGTAATTGTATGTGACCCTTTAACTGATAAAAACATTTTAAGTGAAGCATTTGAACAAGGAATTATTACAGTTGGATTCTGTGATACTAACAATAGAACTTCAAAATTAGATTTAGTTGTTCCTATTAATAATAAAGGTAAAAAATCTTTAGGTTTAGCATTTATGCTTCTTGCAAAACACTATTTATCAAATAGAGGCATTATTAAGGAAAAAGATTTCAAGTACACACTAGATGATTTTAGTGATGAGTAAATCCAACATTTTTTTTATGTGGCCATAGTGTAGTCTGGTCTATCATCAGGCGTTTGGGACGCTTGGACCGCGGTTCAAATCCGCGTGGCCACGTTTTCGTAATTCTAATTGAATAAGATTTGAAGAGAGTTCAAACTATTTTTATGAAGTAAAAATTGTTGTGTAGTAAAATTTCTCGTACTTTGTTTTAACAATGTTCCAGAAATTATTTCAAAGAAAAATTTCTCGTATCCGTATGGCCACATTTTCATAATTCTAAATTGAGAAAAAGTATAGAAGTTGTGTGTTTATTATATTAAAAATTAGAATAAATTAAAATTTTATTTACCTGTACTTCCCCATCCTCCAGATCCTCTCTCGGAGTTCATATCAAGTTCTTTTACTTCTTCAACATCAACATGTGGACAATATAGTAAGAAACCTTGCGCAATCCCTTTAGATTGAGGATAAATCCTATAATTATCTTCAAAGCCCTTTAATTTCTCTGCAAATTTCTCTTTAATTTCTTCATCAGGGAATTCTGAAAAAATAATCAATTTATTTGTTGTATTATTCAGTGGAGTTTTAATCTCTCCCCTATATCCACTGTCTATTACTCCTGCTCTAGTAGAAATCCCTTTGGACCCTGAACCTGACCTCTCAACGATATAAAAAACCCAATCTCTTGGGAATTCTGTTGAAATACCTAATGGAACTAAATAAATATCTCCTGGATATGAGAACTTTGGATCTTCATCAAAACATCCATACAAATCAAAACATGCATCTTCAACTCTCTTAGAAGGCATTGTAGCATTCTCTCTTAATAGCTTTATCTTTAAAAAAGGTTTTTCCATTTTTTACAATTTTTTTGTTAAAAATGTACCGAACAAATCTTCGATTTGTGACTGCACATAACTAAATTAAGATTAAAAAGTATTATAAATCTTATCTTTTGAAAAATAATTATGAAGAATAATCATGAATCAAAATATGCTCCTGATGGTAGACCAATTAAAGATTCAATGTTTAAAATTAATAAAGATTCAAATCATGGTTTAACTATTAAGATAATTTTTGGTACTCTAATTACTTTAGCAGTTATTTATTTTATGATAAGTCCTAAATTGGCAATGATTTTGGGCCAAGGGTTATTTTATCTTGTATTAATAATATTCTTAGGCTACATGAAAATTAGACAAATAGATGATACCTTTAATGATAATAAAGGAAGTAATCCCTTAGATATTGAATCAGATGATGAAATAGATGAAATCTTAGATCAATATGATGATGAATCTGATTTTGATCAAAAAAAAGCAGATAAATTAATTGAAGAATTTAATAAATAATTAAAAATTAACTAGATATTAAAATAAATAGTTAAAAAAGATTATAAATATAATTCTTGGATACATATCATGGATAATTTTGAGGAACCAAAATATGGAATTGATGGAAAACCAATTAGAAATTCTATTCTTGGTTTTGAAAAGAGTAAGGAAACTTTACCTTTTAAATTTATGTTAATTTTAATAATAATTTTATTTGGTGTTAATTTCTATTTAAAAAGTGGTATGATTTCATATTTGATGCAATCATTGATATGGATTTTAATTATTAGTTATTATGTCTATCATAAAAAAAATAAAAATAATCAATCATCTCAAATCTCAAAATATGATTCTTCTTATGATGAGGATTTAATTGATGAGTATAAATGATTATTTATTTTTAACGACAAGTATTACTCTATCTTTTTTTTGAGAATCAGGATATTGGGTTGCAATAATATCTTTTTCTAAAATTTCATAACCTATATGTTCTAAAATCTCAATAGTTTCTTTAATACTTTTTGGTCTCTTATCTGAGAAATAATCAGGCAAACCATGTTCTACAACATTATTTATGAAAATTAGTCCATCTTTTTTAACAAAACTCTTCAAAATTAATAAAAACAATTTATAATCAACATAATTCAATACTTGAGAAATAATAACAAAATCAAATTTATTGCTAGTATTTTTTACTTCTTTAAAATACTTAAATGTTTCTTGTTGAAGAGTTATTAATGAATCGCCTTCAATCTCTTTTAAGTCGCAGTAAATAGGTTTAACCAATTCAGAATTATTAAATTTAGGGAGCCATTTTAATACATGTCTATCATTTTCCCAATAACAAATATTTTTGTTTGGAAAATTCTTAGTTGTAATAAGTGGGTTAAAAAAAGGTCCAATCTCTAGTATGGCATTACAAACACCATTCCTGTATTTATAAATAAAAGGAAGTAGTAACTCACTACCTCCAACCATTCTTTTTCTGGCATCTAAATCAAAATCTATTCCATGTGGGTCATCTTTCAAAGGCCAACCTGGCCATTCATAATTTTGATCAAACCACTCTTCATTCATAGTTTTTAGAATAATTTCTATTTATATGTCTATTTATTTCAATAATTGTCAATAATTTTTTAAATTAGCTCACTTTAATCATTAATATGAGTGAGAAAAAGTACAAAACATATTATGATTTAGAAATTGACAAATTAATAGATGATATAAATTCTAATAATCACAAATTAGTGCTTCTTCAGTTTCCGGATGGACTAAAATATTACTCAAAAGAGATAATTGATGAACTAAAAGAAAAAACAAAAGCAGATTATTTTTCATATTTTGGTACATGTTTTGGTGCATGTGACATCCCTCACCACTTAGATAAATTGGGTTTTGACTTATGTGTTCAATGGGGTCATGCTGTATACATTAAGAAAAAGGAGATGTGGTAAAGAATGAAACAAGGCAAAATACTTAGTATTGGATTGTTAAGAAATTTGGAACAAATTTCTTCATTTTTGGAGGTGGTCCAAAAATGAAAATAAAATTATTAAATGCAAATTTTGGAATAGACTTCATAATACCACAAGATTTTACTAAAAAATTAAAAGAAACACTTGGTGAAAAAAAAACAATTGCTATATACTGCGCAATTCAATTTATTCCAAAATTAGAAATAGTAAAATCTCTTTTAGAAAAAGAAGGATACAATATAATAATTACTAAACCTCATAGAGCAGAATTTAAAGGACAAATTCTAGGGTGTGATTCCTATGTAGACAATTTAAATTTAGACATTTCAAAAGTTGATGGATTTGTATATATTGGTGATGGATATTTTCATCCAAATGCAATTCTACTAGCTCAAGAAAATCAGGATAAAATCAAGCCAGTAATTATTTTAAATATAGTTCAAGAATTAATTGAAGTAATAGATAAAACTCATATTGAAAAATACTTAAAAAAGAAAAAAGGAAATCTTTTAAAATTTTATACTTCAAACATTATCGGAGTTTTTGTTTCATCAAAATGGGGACAAGAATACAAAGAATCAGCTTTAAAATTAAAAGACCAATACAAAGATAAAGAATTTTATTATTTTGTTTCAGATAATTTCTTGGATAGTGAAATGGAAAATTTCCCATTCGTAGAATGTTGGGTAAATACTGCTTGTCCTAGAATTGGTCAAGATGACATATTAAGACATTCAAAACCTGTAATAAATATCAAAGACATTTTTTTATTGGAGTTCAAAAATGAGTAAAACTCTAATATTTGATGTAGATGGAACAATACTTAACAGTTTAGATTTATTAATTGATTGTCTATATTTAAATGCAAATAAATCTGGAATTGAAGTGAGTAAAAAAGGACTATACAATTTGATAGAAAATAAATCCTTGCATGATATAATCAAAGAATTTAAACTTAATAAATTACAGATATTATATATTGTTTGGAAAATAAAACGAGATTTTAATAAAAGGGACTCCGAAGTAAAACCTTTTGAAAGAATAAAAACTTTATTCGAACATCTAAAAAGTAAAAATCATAAACTATACATTTTAACTTCTAACAACAAAGAATTTGTTGAAAAAATATTCAAAAAAGAGAAATTAGATTTCTTTGACAAACAATACTACAAATCCTCTTTATTTGGAAAAGCAAAACACATTCAAAAAATAATTGATGAAAATAATCTAAATAAAGAAGAAGTATATTATGTTGGAGATGAGATTAGAGATATTGAAGCATCCAAAGCTGCAGGAGTAAAATGTATAAGTGTTAGTTGGGGTTATAACTCTAAAAAATTACTTGAAAAATTTAATCCAGATTATTTGGTAGAAAATATTCAAGAATTTAAAGAACTTTTATAAATATTAGATTTTTAAAAATTGTATGAATGAATATCTAAAATCTTTTCTGACAAATACTCTATCAGTTATGACTCTTTTAACAGTTGCTTTTTTATGGAATAACCCAAATCTAGTATTAGTTCTATTAATATTCTATGCATTTCTAATATTGTTTTTAATGAAAGATAAAGATATGATTCTAATATTTTTTATTTGTGGTTTAATGGGAGCAATCTCAGAAATAATTGCAATTTCATATGGAGCATGGACATATTCAAAGCCTAATTATTTTGGAATTCCAATATGGTTACTTGTTCTATGGGGAATTGCAACATTATTCATGATTAATTTTTCAAAGGAAATAATATTGTGGAAGAAAATTATTAAAAATTTATTTTAGTTCAAATATTTACAAAATTCTTGATCTATTTGGGAAAAACTAAATTCATTACCATTAATCAGAGTTTTATGATTATATAATATTCTATTTTTCATAAAAGCTTTTTTTTCTTCAATAAAATAATCTCTAATCTCATGATCTTTGATAAGTTTTAAAACTTTTTCGATAAATTTGATTCTATCTTCCTCAGTTTTATATTTAATAATGAAGTGGTGCCTTACATTCAATTTTTCTCCAGAAAGAATCGTAGGATTATTCGGATTATCTTCTACATCATTCATTTTATATTATTTTTAAATCTTATTTGTTTTTAAAGTTTGTTTATCTAATTAGAGTATTCACTATTTTTTTTTACCTAATTTTTTAAAATCTTTCATGCCTGATTTTTTCATCATTTTCATAATTTCTTGAGGATTCATATTATCCATATCGGGCATTGAACCAGGATCTTTTAACATAGTCATCATTTTTTTAGTCTGTTTAAAATGTTTTAGGAGTTCTCTTAAATCTGAAACTTGAGTTCCTGAACCTTGAGCAATTCTTTTGATTCTTGAAAGTTCAATTACTTCAGGATTTCTTTTTTCATATTTAGTCATTGAATCCATAATAAATTTCCATTTTTTCATCTTAGACTCTTGATTTTCCATCTGTGATTTATCAATCTTCAAACCTCCCATTCCGGGCATCATTCCCATAATTTTAGACATAGAACCCATTTTCTTCATAGCACCCATTTGCTCGTATAAATCATCAAGGTCAAAATTTCCTTTCATCATACGATCGGCCATGCCTCTAGCTTTATCTTCATCAATTGCAAGTTTTGCTTTTTCAAGAAGAGTATCAATATCACCCATGCCTAAAAGTTGGGATACAAATTTCTCAGAATTAAATCTTTCAAAATCTTCAGTTTTTTCACCAACACCAATAAATCTTACTGGAGCTTCAACAATAGAACAAGCACTAAGGGCGCCTCCACCTTTACCAGTTCCATCCATCTTAGTAATGATAACTCCTGTCACATTCAAATTATCTTTAAACGCTTCAGCTTGTCTTTGTGCAGTCTGTCCAACATCTGCACCCATAACTAAAAATGTATCTGTTGGGTCAACTATTTTATTCAAGTCAGTAATTTCATCTACAAGTTCTTTATTCAAACTATCTCTTCCAGCACTATCAATGATTACTATCTCAAATTTATCTAATTCTTTTTTGAATTTTTTATAAATTTCTTCCGGTTTCTTAGCAGTTTTATCTCCAAAAACTTGAATCTCAATTTTATCTCCAAGTTGTTTTAATTGGTCATATGCTGCAGGTCTCCATGTATCTGTTGAAATAAGTGCAACTTTTTTTGTTCTATTTTTAAAATAATTTCCTAATTTTCCTGAAGTAGTAGTCTTTCCTTGACCATACAAGCCAACAAGTAAAATTCTATTTTGTTTTTCACGCAATTCAAATTCTTTTCCATCTCCCAAAAAAGCAGACAATTCTTCATAAATAATTGTAATAAGTTGTTCTTTTTTCGTAAGATTCTCATTTCTCTCATTAATTGCTCTTTCACGAATTCTTTTTGTAACTTCAAGAACTAACCTAACATTAACATCAGAGCTCAAAAGAGCTTTTTGAATCTCTTTTAGAATTTCTTCAACTAAATTTCTATCAACTGTTAAAGAATTCCTAATCTTAGATAGTGTATCTTTCAAAGACCCACCTAAATTGTCAAGTACCATTTTTAATTTTAATATTTAAAATGGTCCCGAACAATTTTTAATTGTGACTGTACCATAAAATTATATATGAATTTACTTTTATAAAACTATTTAATTTTTCCAGAATTAAATTGTTCCAAACTTAGTGAATGAACTATTTAAAAATTAAATTGCTTCGAAAAAATGTTTTTTAAATTTTTGACCAAACTTTTTAAACTATTAAAAACCACCAATTCTATGTCTGAATTAAAACAAGTAATTCTAATTCGAAAAGACTTAGGAATGTCTAAAGGTAAAATTGCAGCTCAAGCAGCTCATGCAGCAGTTGAAGCAACACTTCGTTCAGACGATAGAATGGTTTCAAAGTGGAGAAATTCGGGTATGAAAAAAATTACTCTAAAGATTGAATCTGAAAAAGAATTATACAAATACCTTCAAGAAGCAAAAGATTTTGGACTAACAACTGCTCTAATAACTGATGCAGGAAGAACAGAAATTGCTCCTGGAACTCCAACTTGTCTTGCAATTGGTCCAGAAAATGAGGATAAAATAGACTCAATTACAGGCAAATTATCTAATTTTTAATATAGGAAAATTTCAGTCACAAATCAGAGATTTCTTCGGAAGTTTCTTTGTAAGAAACCTTTATAAAACAAATATAATTAATATTTACTTGTGGTGGGGTGGCCAAGTGGTTAAGGCAATAGGCTGCAACCCTGTGATCGAGGGTTCAAATCCCTCCCTCACCTATTTTCTATAAATTGTGATTGAAGGTTCAAACTATTTGAACCTAATTGAATTATTCAATTTGTTTAAAAATTTCCCGAATTTTTATTATTGTTCAAATTGTCCAGAAATTATTTCGAAGAAAAATTTCTCGTATCCCTCCCTCCTCTATTATTTTAAATTTTAGAAATATTTATAAGGTTCATATTTTAAACTAATATTTATATGAAAAGAATAATTATTAATGCGGATGATTTTGGATATAGTGTGATATTTAACGAATCTATTCTAAATTTAATTGAAAACAATCTTGTTACTTCAACAACTGTTATGGTAAATTGGGTAAGTGATGAACAAGAAGAGCAAATTAAAAAAATAATTGAATTAAAAGAAAAGTATAATTTGAGTATTGGTCTTCATTTAGAATTTAAAAATGAAAATTTTGAAAAAGAAATCGCAATCCAATATAATCATTTTTCAGACATATTCTCATTTAATCCATCTCACATAGATATTCATAAACCAAAAAAATCGGATGAAGAAATCTTAGTAATCTCAAATTTTTGTAAAGAGAATAATTTGCCTTGTAGAACTATGACCAATAAATTAAAAGATGTGAAAACTACAAACAAACTTTTCAACGGGACTGACTCATCTTTTGAGGATTTAGATGAAATGATAAAATCAATGCAAGAAGATGAGATATATGAAATTTTATTTCATCCAGGCACATATGATGAAAATTGCAAATCAAGTTTAAATGAGAAAAGAGAGTTAGACATTGAAAAAATTAAATATTTAGTTCCCAAATTAGATAAAAACAATATTCAATTAGTTAGCTATAATGATTTATAGAGTTAGTTAACTTATTAAATAAAGACTTCTTAATCTAACACATGGAAAAAAAAGAACAATTAATTGGTGAAATTATTTTAAAGTTTAATCAAGTAGAATTTTATCTAAAACAAATCCTAATAAAACACCTCAAACCTCAAAAAACTCAAGAACAATTCTATCATCAAATTCTATTCAATAACTCAATAATTAGTTTTAATTCAAAACTAAAGTTGTTTAGACATATAAACAATGAAAAGAAGTGGCTTGAAGGCAAAATCGCAAGAGAATTATTTGATGACCTATACTTTCTAAACAATATGAGAAATAGTCTCGTACATACTGAAAATGCTATTGAATTTGAAAAGGATAATTTGGGTAACATTCATGCAGCTCATGACATAATTGATTTTTTTAAACCTAATGGTAAATTTGATACTGTAAGAATAAATGAGATTATTGCTAAGTTTAATGAGAAGTATTCTAGTGTAAATAAAAAATTAATTGAGATATATGAAAAATAAATTTATTTCTTTTTATTTCTAAAAACTTGATAAATTCCATAAAATCCAACAAATATTAAAAATCCATTCAAAACTACAAATAACCAAACTTTTTCATATAAAGAATATATGAAAAGTGCACTGGACCCATAAACATTAAGTAAAGCAAAACTTTTATGGTCTTTTCCTAATCTATTTGTTGCCTCTAAAATAAAATTTAGAGCAATAACTAAAACTCCCGAAATACCTATAATTAACATGATTTGATCTAACATATCTTAAATTTAATTAATTTCAATTAATTTTATTGTCTAACATTTTCAAGTAGTGATAAATTAATATATTAAAATTAACTTTAAATATCATATGGATGACGAATATGAGTTAGTAGCAAAGAGTTCAATTAGAGATTTAAAGGAAGAAAATTCTAAATTGAAAAAAGAAAATGATCTCTTAAAACAAAAAACTCTCGTTCCTCAAAAACAAGCTCAACCAGATACAAAACTTCTTTCTCAAATAATTCAAGTAATAAATGAAGAATCAAAAAAAGAACGAGAAACAATAATTAACCATTTAGATGATATAAAAGATTTAAATAAATCAACATTAGATAATCTTGTAACTAAAACTCAGAGCCTAGATGATAGATTAGAGGGGATGATAGGATCACTCTCAGGACTTGTTGAATCTATGAAAGATATGCTAGATCATTCGTCTGACTCTAATATTGAATTAATTTCAATTGAGCTAAAAAATATAAATTCAAAATTAGAAAAGCAAATAACTCAACCAAATTCTTCAATTGAAACTAAATTAGAGGACATTGAGTTATTTCTAAAAAATTTAAGAATTCTTCTAAGTTATGTTAAACCAAATGATATAATGATTGATAAAAATCTTTAAATTTTCTTATTTAATGAAAAGAAAGATTTAAAAACTTCTTTTCTTGTTTAAATTATAGATATATGGGTGATGACAATTATTTAAGGGGTGGGACTACTACTACTAATATAATTAATGAAGTTCTAGGAGATAAAAAAAGTCTGTTATTTAAACCTGCAACAGAAGTTTTTTCAAAAAAAGTAGATATTAAAAAATTTTACAATGATCTTCATGACTTACTTGTAAATTTAAAATTCACTGATGTATGGAGTCCTGATGGAGATTATTTAGTAAAAGCAGGAGAATGGGTAGATAATAAAGAGCGAATAAATAGAAATTCAGATATGTTTGAAGTTGAACATGTTGTCGTTGAGAGAGGGTGGGCAAAAGAATTCGAATTTAAATGGAAATTCAAAAAAAATCTTCCTGAATCAGATTATGGTTCAATGGAATTTGAACTATATTTAGTTGTAAGAGATATGAAAGATGTTGAATTTTTAGATAAAAACAATAATAAAATCAAAACACAAATTGGAAAATGGGAATTTAGAAATAAGATGGAATATAAAAATACAGTTAATAAAAATTATCTAGATAAAATTCCCTTTGTAAAAGGAAGTCCTTTTTTAAAAAAAGTATATTTAGATAGGTTTTATCAGAAAAATCTTGAAAATGATATAAATACTTGTTTCAAATTAAAAGGAAAGATATATGAATTAATTCATTCTTATTTTAGGTAATTTTCAATCAAAATCTTTAAAAACCTCTTATAATTCTTATAAAGTATAAGTAATCCTCTGGTAGTGTAGTTCGGCCAATCATGCAGCCCTCTCAAGGCTGTGACCCGGGTTCAAATCCCGGCCAGAGGGCTTAATATTTTTCTAGAACAAACAATAATTAATTTAATTGTGATTTTTATTGTTTATATATGACAAAAAGAAAAATAATTTTAAATTTAGCTATTAGTTTAGATGGTTATATTTCAAGAGAAGATGGGAGCTTTGATTGGATAGTTAGAGATTCAGATAAAAGTCATGATACAAAAAATCAATTTAATTTTGAAATTTTTTTCGATTCTATTGATATTGTAGTTATGGGGAGAAAAGCATATTAAGATATTCCTGAAGAATCAATTAGAATGTTCAATGGTAAAAAAGTATATGTTGCAACATCTAAACAATTGAAATCAAAACTTAAAGATGTTAAATTTATATCAAAAGATATTTGTAATAAGATATTAGAATTAAAAAAAGGAGAAGGCAAAGATATTTGGTTATATGGTGGAGCAAGATTAACGGATTCATTTATTAAAGCAAATATTATAGATGAATATATTCTAGGCATTATTCCAATTATTTTAGGAAGTGGTAGGAAATTATTTTTAGAAAATAATCTTACAATAAAATTACACCTAGAAGAATCTACACTAAAAGAAGGAGTCATCATTTTAAGATATAATAAAAAAATCTAAATATATTTATTCTATCTCTATTGATAGTATTATTATTATTCTAAGTAAAAATTCAATTTTCTAAAATAGTAAACTTTCAAAGTTGACATTTTGTTCAGAATTATTTAAAATTAAGATTCGGAAGGTTTCGCAAATTTCTACTCCCTATTCACCAAATCTCGTATTTGAGTGCACCTGCTGGGATTCGAACCCAGATCACCGGCTTGGAAGGCCGGGATACTAGCCATTGTACTACAGGAGCTTGAATATATAAAATAATGATATGGAGTTTATAAATATTTTTATTTTATTTTTTCAACTCAATTGTTTGAGTTGGGAATGCCATACTGATTTTTGCTTTTTCAAATCCTTTCTTAATTGCAAAATTAATTTCATCTTTGAATTGTACTCTTTTACTCCAATCATCCATAGTTAGTTTTCCATAATAGATTACTTGAAGATCTAATGAGTATGCTCCAAAGTTATCAAACCAAACATCATGATTTCCAGCATCTGCATATTCATTTGAGTCAATTGCTTCTTGAATAATCTTTTTAGCTTCTTCTAATTTAGTTGCAGAAGTTGAATACTCAACTCCAATTGTCATTTTAACTTTAACTTTTGGAACTTTTGTTACATTCTCAACCATATTATCAGCAAGCATTGCATTAGGAATAGTCATTAAAGTTCCATCATAAGTTCGAACCTTTGTAGATCTTAATTTTAACTCTTCAATCTTTCCAGTAACTCCTTGAAATTGAATTCTCTCTCCTTTATTGAAAGTTTTATCAAATACTAAAGAGACTCCTGCAAAGAAGTTTTTTAGAATATCTTGAGCTGCAAGAGCAAATGCCAAACCTCCTACACCTAGTCCTGCTAATCCTGCTGAAACATTATATCCCAAATTTCCAAGTACTAACAATATACCAATTAAAAATAATGTAATTCTTACAATTTGCATAAGCAAATCAATTCCTGCTTCATTGATTCTTTTCTTATCGCTTTTCAAATAAAATCCAATCATCTCTGTTGAAAACTTAATTAAGAAATAAACTAGAGGAACTATAATGAAAAAATTGAATGCTTTTGTGAAGACTGGTGCATATTGACCTTGATTTAAAACACTAGAACCAAAATAAAATAGTCCTGCAAATACAAACATCGTAATTGAAGGATTAATACTGTTGAAAAATATATCATCAAGTTTAAAAGCAGTTTTGGTAGCCCATTTCTTTAAATAATTTTGTAAAATATATATGATAAGTTTTCCTAAAGGATATGTCATTAATAGAGCTATTAAAAAAACTAGATATCTCCAAACTTCATTCAAACCAACCTGGTAATTTATAATTGTAATTAAATCAAAAGCCATTATTTATTTCTTATTCTCCATTTGTTTCTTAATCATATCACCTAGACTCATAGGTTTATTGTCTAATTCCTCATTTACCATTACATCACCTAAATCTTGAGCTTCTCTGTATTCTAATATTGTAATTTCAAAAAAAGTTTCAAGTCTTCTAGCTACAGTAACATCAGGTTTGATCTTTCCTGTAAAATATTTATTCAAAGTACTCTCTTTAATATTTAACATCCTAGCCAATTGATGTATATTTAAACCTTTCTTTGCAAGTGCAGAATTAATAACTGGAGCATAATTAGAAATAACTTCCATTTCAACACTTCCTTCTTTTGTTCTCTTCCTAAATGAATGGGAAAGAGATGCTGGACTTTCCCTATTAACCTCAGAACCAAGCGCTTTACACTTGCCACAAGCTTGCATATTAGAACCAGCAACTTTAACAGTTGTAGTCGTGTCTACAATTTTCCCACAAAGCTCACATGTACCCATAATTATTATTATATTTAATTGTTAATAAAGATTATGATTATAATAATCAAGTTTATTAATTCATATTTATTCTTATTAATATATAAAATTAAAAAATGGTTAAAAAAAATGTTAATTTAATGGATTTTGGTGGAAACCCAAATATTGGTATTTATATGTTTGTTAATGACAAATTTTGTTTAATTGGACATGAGATTTCTGATGAAAAAAAGAAAGAAATAGAAAAAACTTTTAATGTGCCTGTGTACACTGTATCAGTTTTAGGAACTGAATTAATTGGCCTATTTATTTCAGGAAATACTGAAATTTTAATAGTTCCTTCAATGTATGAATATGAACAAAAAGAATTAGAAGAAATCTGTAAAACTCATGAAGTAAAATTAATTGTAATTAAAGACTTACAAAACACTTATGGAAGCAATATTTGTGTAGGTAATGGAAAAATTTTAATTAATTTTGAATACTCAGAAGAGTTTGAATCTGAAATCAAGAAACAAACTAAATACAAAATCATTCGAATTGAAAATCCTATATTCAAATCAATTGGAGCTACATGTAGATTTATGAATAATAAATACTTCTTCTCTCAAGAATATGAAGAAGATCAAGTTAAACCTATTCTAAAAGAAATTGGTGGAGTTGGAACAATAAATCAAGGAAGTTATTACATTGCATCAGGAGTAGTAGGGAATAGTTTTGGTTTAATTATTGGTACGATGAGTTCAACAGTAGAAATTCAAAATATTGTTGAGAGTTTAGATTATCTTTAAATTTCTTCAAATAATTTTTAATAGTTCTTTAGCAATCTCTTTAATATTTAAATTTTTAGTAAAGAATATTTTTTTTGTAAATTTTTTATGAAGTAGAAATGAAGTTTCAATATCAATAATCTTTAGTTTTTGTTTTGTTCTCTTCTCTAAGATTATTTTAGACAACATAAAATTAGTATAAGGAAACAATAGTATAACATTTTTCTCTTTTAAAACTTCTTTAATTTCAATGAGTCTTTTTGAAGTTTGATTTTGAAGAAGTCCTGCTCCATTAGAAATAACTACTTCTTTTTTGGAGTATATAAAATCTTTTAAAACATTAAATTCAATTTCTTGTTTTTTCTCAAATTCTTCTTTTGTATAGATATCCTTTGCAGGAAATATCAAATTTTGGTGAATATAAGTATCAATATTAATAAATTCAATTTCTAGTAATTTTGCAAGTTCAATACCTATTGATGTTTTACCAACTCCTCTAGGGCCTATTAAAATAACTTGCTTCATAGAAATTTCAGAATTCAAAACTTTAAATACTTTAGGATAAAAGCAATATTAAATTTTTATTTTATTTTCCAAGAAAATAACTAAAAATCTTTTTCAAGATTTTTATTTTGTAACAAGAACTTTCGGTTTTTTAATAATATTATTTCTATATTTGAAACCTTTTTTTACTGTATTAATAATTATTCCTTTCTTCATTCCTTTAGCATCTTGATAAGAAGCTATTTCGTGCAATTCTGGATCAAACATCCTATCTTCAGCATCATAAGTTTCAATTGAAAAATTAGTCATTACAGATTTCATATCTTTTTCTACTTTATTTAAACTAATTAAAAGTCTTTGAGTCTCTTTATCTGATGCCTTTACTTTGAAACTATCTGATTTTGCAGTCTCAACATCTTCATAAAGATTAATTAAATGTTTTGCCATAATCTCATGTACTTTTTCTTTATGATGTTGCATCTCCTTTGTATGCTTCTCCTTTAATTTGATGTTCTCCATCTTGATTTGAGAGTATTTGTAATATAATATTTCATACTTTTCATCTGTTTTAGAGAACGCTTCTCTGATCTTGTCAAATACCATAAGAAAATATTTAATTTTAAGTTTTATAAATGTTTCTTTTAGAATAAAAAGGATAACAAAAGACATTAACTAAAATTATTTCAAATATTTTTAATTTGAAATTGTATCAAAGTAATTTTTAATTAAATTACTGGCTATATATTTATAAAGTTATAATCTTTCAAATATATTAAGTATGGAGTTTTTAGAGATTGCAAAGCTTTTTGAAAATTTAGATAAAAGATCTAAAAGATTAGAGAAAGTCTTAATTCTAAGAGATTTTTTGCTTGAAAATAAAAAAGATGCAAAAATCGTATTTGACATCTTAGCAAAAAATTATCAAAGAGAAATTAATAAGAAAAATCTAGGAATTTCATTAAAGACAATATTTTCAGTTATTAGTTCTATTTCCAAAACTAGTGAGAGAGGCGTTGAAAAAAAGTTCAACAAACTTGGAGATTTAGGTTCAGTTAGTGTAGAAGTTTTAAAAGAAAAATATCAACAAAGTTTACTAAGTAAAAAATTAACAATTGAATTCATTAACAAATCTTTAGATGAAATAGCATCAATTAGTGGAACAAACAGCAATAAAAAGAAAAAAGAGATTTTGAGTAATTTATACTTATACGCTAATTCTGATGTTGAATACAAATATCTTTCAAGACTATTAATTGATGATTTAAGGATTGGGGTATCAGAAGGAGTTCTAAGAGAAGCTGCAGTTAATGCATATTTTCCAAATATTCTTGGGATTCATTTGATATGTCCTAAATGCCTATATGTGAATTTAAATTTATCAAATTGTTTAAAATGTAAAACTAAACTAGACTTAAAAGAACAAGATGAATTAGCGCAAAGAAAATACCAAATCGTTGAACTTGAAACGCCAAAAAAAGAAACAAGCTTACTTGATTATGACATTGAATATGAAATAAAACCGATAGAATTTGCTCTAAGGAGAAATAAGGAAAAACAAATACTAAAATCTTCAAATCCAAGAGAAGTGTATAACGCATTCACACAATATTTTGAAAAAAAATACAATCTATTAAACTCATTTAGAAAATTACTAAGAGAACTTGATGACGACATTTTAAATATTTTAAATTTTGAGATTATTTTAGGAAATCCAATTAAAAGTATGCTTGGAACAAGAAAGAATACAATTAAAGAAAGTTTAGAACTTACTGGGACTCCTGCATTTTTAGACTATAAATATGATGGATTAAGAGTTCAGATACACAACAAAAAAGGGGAAATAGAATTATTTTCAAGAAACTTAGATAATATAACTAAACAATTTCCTGAAGTTGTTGAATTCATAAAAGATAATTTTTCAGACCTAAGTTTCGTATTAGATACTGAATGTGTTGGGTATGACTTTGACAAAGAAGAGTTTTTAGAATTTCAAATTCTATCAAGAAGAATTTTGACAAAAGAAATCTCAGTAGTATCACATATCAATGTAGTAGTAAAGGCATTTGATATACTATATCTTAATGGAAAAACTTTAATTGATGTGAATTATGAAAAAAGAAGGGAAATCTTAGAAGGGATTTTTATTAATCGTGAATTAGTTCAAAAATTACACTTTAATACTGATAAATTAAAAGATTAATCAACAGTAAATAATACTGAATCATGTTCAATTCAGTCACTCATAAAATTCGTTCGGAACTTTGCTAACACAAAGCATCTAAATTTGATATCTCACTCAATCAACAGTAAAAAGAACTGAATCGTGTTCGACATCAAATACTCCAAGTCTAGCACCTGCATCTAACCATCCGTGAGCATAATTCAGAGCAGCAAATGCATTAATCCAATCACTTTGTTCTTCAAAGTGTTTTGCATCGTTAAAATAGGTTTGAGCCATATTAAGATAATCTTTAGCAATTTTATCTAAATGAGTCTTATCAGGGCAGGCTAGTTTTAATTTTTTAAGAGCTCTACCTGTAATATCAAAATACTTCTCAAGTTTTTCCTTCGTAATTAGATTTTGTACTTCGCTCATTTTTAGAAAAGATTATAATTTAGATTTTTTCTCTTGATGTCCACAAGCTTTACATACAAGCATTGAACCTTCTTTCTCAAGAGCTGTATCTGGGCTTCTACAATGTGGGCATTCTACAAAATTATCAAAATATCTTGAAACAATATTATTTAATCCTGCAGGTTGAAATCTTGAATGTAGTGTCAAATTTCCTCTAGCATCTAATTCTCCTCTAACTCCAGCTTCTCTTAAGAAATATTTGGTCAAATGGTCATCTTCTCTTGAGAATTTTTGAGCAATATCTTTAAAATTAGTAATCACAGTTCTTGATCTGATTAATTTACCTTTAACTGTTGGCAATTCAAATCTTCCTTTTTTATATAGAACTTCAGGTAATTCAGAATAGGCTTTATCTAAAAGTTCTTCGTATTTTTTATCATCCATTTTTTATTCATTAAAAAAGTGTCAAGCAAATTTTTACAATTTGTGACCTCATATATAATATATAATGAATTTTACTTTATAAAGTTAAGGCCAGGCCATAATTACTAAATCTTTATAAATTCTCTAAGACAAAGTAAAATATGATGAATGAAAAAGAATTTGAAGATTTCGTATTTCTACAAGCATTAGAAAATGCAGTTAATTTTGGCGGAAAAGCAAATCCTAAAGCAATGCTTGGGAAAGTTATTCCTAAATTTCCAGAAATTAAAGAAGATATGCAACACTATACTTCTGAAATTGAAAATATTGTTAAACAAGTAAATGAAATGGATGATAAAGACCAAAAAAGAAAACTATTAAGTTTAAATCCTAAAGCACTTGAAAAAAAAGAAAAAGTAGAAAAGAAAGAAGGTTTACCTGATTTGCCAGACCATAAAGGTTTATTTATTGGAAGATTTGCTCCGGCTCCTTCAGGGTATTTACATATAGGTCATTTGTATAATTTAGTTTTTAATTACGAATACAAGAAAAAATATGGTGGAAAATTTATTTTAAGATTTGAAGATACTAATCCTGAAAAAATTGACATAAATAATTATGAGAAAATTATTGAAGACTCAAAATGGATAACTGATGACAGTATTGATGAAATTTACTATCAATCCGATAGACTAGAAACATACTATAAATTTTTAAGACAATTAATTGAAACTAAAAATGCCTATGTTTGTGAATGTGAAGCAGATGTATTCAAAGCATATAATGATTCTGCAGAACCATGTCCACACAGAGATAAACCTCTTGAAGTTCAACAAAAAAAATATGAGAAATTTTTCAATGGAAAATATAAAGATGGTGATGCAGTAATTAGATTTAAAGCAGACTTAAAAAATAAAAATCCTGCACTTAGAGATTTTCCAATTGCAAGATTAAATTCGAATTCTCATGCAAGAGTTGGAACAAAATACAAACTATGGCCAATGTATAATTTATGCGTCTCAATTGACGATTCTCTTATGAATATTAACTATGTAATTAGAGGAAAAGATGCTGAAATTGGAGGAGTAAGACAAGACATGGTAAAAGATGCACTAGGTCTTAAAAAATCAAACTATTTTCATTTTGGAAGAATTAAATTTGAAGATTTAGAACTGGGGAAAACTCCAATTAAAGAAAAAATTGATACAGGTATATACTCTGGTTGGGATGACCCTAGAGTTCCAACATTAGTATCTTTTAGAAAAAGAGGATTTAGAGCAAAAGCATTTAGAGATATGATTATTGCAGGAGGGATAACTAAAAGAGATTTGAAAATGTCTGAGAAAGATTATTTTAAACAAATTAACTTTTTTAATAAACAAATTTTAGAAAAAGAAGCGGACAGGTACTCATTTGTTTTAAATCCTAAAGAAGTTCATATTAAAAACATTAATGAATTTCCTGATAAAGAAATTGTACTTCCAAAACATCAAGAATTCAAAGAAAGAGGATATCGAAAAATAACTGTAAAAAATGATTATTTTATTGATGGAATAGATTTTAATAATTTAGAAGAAGGTGATATAATTAGACTTATGCATTTTGCAAATTTTAAAATTATCGAAAAAACTAAAGATAAATTAGTTGTAGAATATTTAAGTAAAGATTATGATAAAAATCTAAATGCAAAAAGAAATATTCAATTTGTTCCAAGAAATCATAATGAACATCAACATATTGAACTTGTAATGCAAGACAATCAATTAATTAAAGGAGTTACTGAGAATTTAGATAATTTAAAACCTAATGAAAATATTCAATTTGAAAGATTTGGTTTTGTTAAATTTGATCATAAAAATAAACAAGGAAAAAATATTTTTTATTTTACACACAGATAGAAAATGGATTTAGATGAACATAAAAAATTATTTGAAGAAGTCGTTAAGAAATACAATTTATTTGAAAAAGAAAAAGCAGAAGAAATCGCTAAGTATCTAACAAAATTAAAAATAAATAAATTTGATATTGAAGAATTTGCAAACCTATTTGCAATGAAAAAAGAAGATGCTCAAATTTTTTTAAGTTTTATAGACAAAGGTCTTAAATTCAAAGAAGACCATCTGGATAAAAAGTAATTTTTTTGCTCAATCTTTTTTAGCTTTTTAAGGCGAAGAGTTAACGGAACTCGAGAGCCATCAATAAGTAAAAAGCTCAGAAAAAAGGTTGAAAGGAGACCATCTTGATAAGAAGTAATTTTATTTTAAAATTTTATCTAGTTTTTCTTCAATCCTATTTAATTGATGTTTCAAATCATTTTTTTTATTTGAATGTTGAGATTGGTATTTTAAAATAAGATTATAATCAAGCCAACCCAAAAAAATAATTAAAATAAATCCGGTTGGAACTAAAAGAAATGCACTGATATTAATTCCATATGCAAGTTTAAATGTTGCAAGAAGCATTAAAAAATTTGCAATACTCAAATATATACCCACATTTCCAAAGTATACTTTTATTTGAGCAACTAAGCTAAATATATTCTCGATTTGTTTTACCATATTAGTATATTGTGAAAGGTATTTTAAAAATAGATGTTTATTTTTCAGACTTTTTGATTTCTGATTTAATATGTTCTATTTCATCTTCTTCTTCATCAACAAAAAGCCATTTAGCAATTTTTTTCATTTTACTCTCTTTTTCAATATGAGCAGGATAAAGTTCATCCTCCTCAATTTTTTTAAAAGGTTCATCTTTTTTAGTTGTCTTTTTTTTATTAAATAAAGTTGTTTATTTTTCAACTGGTGCAGGAATTTCTTTAATAGTTTCTTTTTTAATTTCTGTTTCTTTTTCAGCTTTTTTAGAAGATTTTTCTTCTTTTTTTTGTTTTTTAGTTATCTCATGTTTTAAATCTAGAATCTCATTGAAAAATTTATCATATAAATTTGCAACTTCTTCAGTAAATTCTAATCTTAATGAACTTATTTCAAGTGTTACTTTCTCATTTAAAATTTCTGAAAATTCACCAAACCTTTCATCAAATAATTCAATATCGCTTTTATTTGATTGTGATGAACTTTGATTAAGTAAAGATTTATTTTTTATATCTTCTCTCTCTTTATCTGAAATTTCAATTTTTTTTGAGATATGTTTAATTCTATCATCAAATTCTTTCAAATAAAGATTTAAGTCTCCTAATTCTTTTTCAACATTATTTACAAAGTTTTCAAACTTTTTTTTATCAAAATCTGTTTTTATCTCAGTTTTCGTAGAAACTTTGCTTCCCTTAATTTCATCAATTTGTTTGGATAGAACAAACATATCTTGTTTGATTTTTCTAAATGCTTCTTTTAATCTTTTATCGTCGTTCATTTTCTATATATATTAGTAAAATTTAGGATTTATAAATATATCTACTTTATTCATTAAAAAGTGATGAACATTAGAATTGTTTTTTTAATTCTTCAAGAATTTTATCGAATATTTGTTTAGACTGATAAATTGTAGTATGATGATTTGCAGTTTTTGTTGGATAAAAGTTAAATTTTTTATCTTTATAAAAATTTTCGACCATACAAGTTGAGCAGTATGGTTTATACACACATCTATCACAAATAACATTTTGCTCAATCATAGAATTAAGTATTGCTTTTGAAGTCTCTTTTTTTTTAAAAATTTTTTGCCAATTATCATCATAAACATTCCCTAAGTTAAATTCATCTCTACCTAAAGCTTCATTACATGTATAAATTTCACCATTATTAAAATATGTCATTTGGCCTGTTGCAGCTCCACAAGGAGATTCGTAATCAGTATGATATCCAGGGACATTTAAAAGCACTTTCTTTGCGTAAAGTTCTTGCATTCTCTCAAAAACAAAAGTACCTTTTTCTCTTAAAGATTCTAAATGCTTTAAGGATTTTTCATAAAACTCAATGAAATTTTCTTGAGAATATGTAATTGAATCTTCATTTTCTTCAACTCTTCCAACATGTGTAAGTCCTCTAATGTCTACAGAATAAAGTCCTAATTTTACATATTCATCAATAATTTCTTTGTAAAATGGTAAGGAATTTTTAGTTATAGTCATAAGAGCATTTACTTGTAATTTACTATTCAGAGTTTTATATTTCTCATTAATTCGTTTTACCCAGTAAACAACTTTTTCATATGTTCCAATTTCCGATCCACTTTTTGATAAAAAAAATCTATTTTTATCATGAACTTCTTTAGGCCCATCAAATGAAGTACAAATTGTAACATCATTTTCAATTAACCAATCAGCAATATCATCACTCATTAAAGTTAGATTTGAGACAAGTGCAAAATGTAAATCTTTTTTATAAGTTTTATTTAACTCATTGGCATGTTTTACCATAATTTTGATTATATCAAATCTAACTAAAGGTTCTCCTCCTTGAAATTCGATAGTTATTGAGTTTGATGGTGATTTCATAATAAATTCAACAATTTTTAATGCAGTATCATCACTCATATCTGTTTCTTGTATTTTCTCAGTCATAGAACAAGAAGATGCAAAACAATATACGCAAGCAAGATTACATCTATGTGTGGGAATAACAATATGAAGTGAAGTTCCTGAATTAAGGAATTCATATCTTTTTTTAGTTTTTTCAACAATCTGATTAAAATTTTTCTCAGTAATAATTACACCTTTTTGAAGTAAAATTTCAAAGATTTTAGGGTCTACAATTTTACCTTTTTTTAATTGTTGTAGTGTACTTTTATTAATAAATAAAAAATTTCCATCATCAAGAGTTACCAAATAAAGTCCTGACATAGTATCATATAATTTATATCTATAAAAATTACTAATATAATCTAAACCATCTTGTTTTAGGAAATTTATAGCCATATTATTATAAGAAAAAAATAGTTTTATAAATCTTATCAAAGATATATTTTTATGAAGACACATTTCGAAATAAATGTTTGGGCTGCAATTATTAGGATAAATAAAGAAATATATCCAAAAGAAGTTCTAATACAAGCATCTTATGTAAAATTAAGTGATTTTTTTTTCTTTTTAGATCAAGAAGAAGATTATTTCATTGTTAATATGAAATTTAAAGAAAAAGAAGGAACTAAAGCAGAACTAGAAACTGCAGTTTATGAATTTTTTGATGAGTTAATTGAATCTCAAAGTTATTTAGATCAATTAAAAAGGACTTCAAAGATTAGGGAGATAATTCTTGAAAAAGCTTTATTAGGGCAAACTCTTGATGATGAGACTATTGAAGATTTAACTAAAGAACTAGAAAAAAAATAAGAGTAAATTTTTATTTTATTCTTTCAAATATCTTAGAGTTATGTAGTTGGGATGAAATGAATCTAAACAATGATTAAGAATTTCCAAGAATTATTATTTTTAAGTAATACTTAACTTTTATATAAAATATAAATTATTTAGAATTATATTAAAATGAATCTACATCATAATCATCACTTTGAATTGCATAAGGCAATGCATGATAAAATGAGTCCTTTATACATTTATCAAGCGCTTTTAACCTTTGCAAAAAGCTTAATTGGAATTTTTGTACCAGTTTATTTATACAGCATAGGATACTCTTTAGTTGAAGTTATACTCTATAGTATTGGAACTTCGATTATTTATTTAATCATGATTCCAATTTCTGTTAAAACTATTAATAAATTAGGTTTCAAATATACTTTATTATTCACAACCCCAATTTATTTAGTCCATGTAATATTCCTTAATTTCTTATCACTCTCGACACTATATTATCATTTAAGTTGGATTAGTTTTGGTTTATATATGTCATTTTTTTGGCCAACTTTTCACAGCGAAATCGCAGTTAATGGCTCAAATAAACATAGGAGTTCACAAATGGGAACACTACAAATTATTACAACACTTGTAGGAACTTCTGCCCCGATTATATCAGGTTATATTCTAGAATTTACTAGTTTTTGGTACCTTTTAATTTTAACATTTTCAATTGTTTTACTTGGTCTTGTGCCTCTTTTAAAATCTAAGGATATTCGAATAAAAAATTATGATTTCTCTTACAAAGATTATTACAAATTAATTAAAAATAAAAAAAATAAAATATCTAAAAAGGCATTTATCTATGAAGGATTAGATGCAATTTTAATACTAAGAATTTGGCCAATACTAGTGTTCATTTTACTTAGTAAAAGCTTCTTTAATGTGGGAATTTTACTTACTACAATTTCATTTTTTAGTATGATTATTTTATATTACACTAAATCTTATTTTGATAAAAAAGGTATAGATAAAGAATTGCCAAATATAATGAGATTTGAATCTGTAAGTTGGTTCTTTAAGAGTCTAGTTATTTTCTTCGGGTTATTTGCACTATACATAATTGAAGGTTTAGGAAAACTTGTAAGAAGCCATGTTAATATGCTTTTCATGTCAATATTTTATAATAATGCATCAAAGGGAGATTACATGGAATATATTATTCTAAGGGAGTGGTATTTACATACTGCCAAAATTATGTTTGCGATTGGAATCATGGGAATTTTCATATTATTTGGGGAAACCATATACACCCTTAGCGCAATAGCATTTTCAGGCATTTTTATTACTAAAGGGATGGGTTCTTTTAGAGAAGAAAATTAATTATTTAATTTATACTTGTTTCCAAAGATCTTTATCTGATTTGGAAACTCCACAGATAGGGCAGACCCAACTATCAGGAATATCACTCCATTTAGTTCCAGCTTCAATACCGCTGTCAATATCTCCTATATTCTCATCATATACATATCCACAAGGAATACACAACCATTTTACCATTTTATTACATTTCTCATAGAATTTAATCTCTTCTTTTATTTAAAAATCTGTTGAAAATTAACAATTCTAAATCCTAACAAATAAATGATTTCAGAATAGATTTCCATGATAACTTTTAAAAAGCAGTATTTATTCTTTTTTAGTATGAAAATCCTAAATTTATAGGATATTCGTATTTTTCAAATAAAAATGACAGAGCTTAAACGGGAATATGTAGTCCCACTGAGGAGAAAAACTAAGTTTGCTCCAAAGTGGAGAAGGAGTAAAAAAGCTATCTGTGTTTTACAAGAATTTATTCAAAAACATATGAAAACTGATTCAGTTATCATTTGTCCAGAACTTAACGAAAAAGTATGGGAGAATGGTATTAAGAATCCTCCAGGGAAAGTGAGTGTAATTGCTCTTAAGACACAAATTGGTGGAGTTGAGAAAACATTAGTTAACTTAATTGAAATCGGTGTGGATAAACATCTTGACAAATATAGATCTCAAGAAGTTCAAGCAGTAAAAGAACAAAAAGCAGAGAAACCTGCTAAAGCTGCAAAGACTGAAGAGACTAAGACTGAAGTAAAAAACGCTGAAGTTAAAGAAGTTGAGACTAAGGAAGAGGAAACTGAGGAGGTAAAAAAGAATGGATAAACTTATTGATGAAATGAGAAATGTGAAAGAAGTTGTAGCTCCTGAATGGGCCGCTTTTGTTAAAACAGGTGTTAGTAAAGAAAGACCTCCTGTAAATCCTGAATGGTGGCAAGTAAGAGCTGCTTCAGTATTAAGTAAAGTTAATAAATATGGTCCAATTGGAACAAACACATTAGCTAAAGCTTACGGTGGTAAAAAAAATAGAGGTCACAGACCTGAGAAAAAATTTGATGGTTCAAGAAACATTGTAAGAAAAGTTTTACAACAACTTGAAAGTGCTGGTTTAATCAAACAAGTAGCTTTACCTAAAGCTGGAAAAGTTTTAACTAAAAAAGGTAATGATTTAATTATTAAAACGAGGGACTAAAATGGAAGGAATTATTGTGAATTATAGAAGAGGAAGAAAAACACAAACAACTAACCAAATGATAGTTTTAGTTCCAGGTACTGATAGTAAAGAAACAGCTGAGAAATTAGTTGGTAAAACTGTAACTTATGTTTGTGAAGGAAAAGCAAAAAAAGAAATTACTGGTACAATTAGCGCAATTCATGGTGGTAAAGGTGCAGTTAGAGTTCATTTTATTACTGGTATGCCTGGTCAAGCAATTGGGGGATCTGTAAAGATTAATTAACAATGGCAACAAAGCTTAGAAAATGGACCGCTTATAGAAAACTAGAGAGACCTTACACTAGATTTTCAAAATATAGGAAGAAAGCTTTTGTTAAAGCAAGACCTGGTAAAAAGATTATTAAGTTTGATATGGGTAATTTAGTTCAATCAGATAATTTTCCAGTAAAATTGCAATTAATTTCAAAAGATGATGCACAAGTAAGAACTAATTCAATTGAAGCTGCAAGAATTGCAGTTTTAAGAAGAATTGAAAAGAAATATGGTAGATCTGGTTTTTACTTTAGAATTAAAGCTGTGCCTCATCATACTTTAAGAGAGAATCCTCTTGCTGCAGGAGCAGGAGCAGATAGGCTTTCAACAGGTATGAAACACAGTTTTGGTAAAACTATTGGTACTGCATGTCAAGTACATAAAGGAAAAGTAATTTTCGAATTATTTTTACCTGCAGGAGAAGAGATCTTTGGAAGAGAAGCTTTAAGAGTTGGTTCTTCAAAACTAACACTTCGAACAACTACTCATTCCACTATTCAAAAAGTTAAAAAATTAACTAAAGCAGAATTAGAAACTAATGCAGAAATTGATAGAAAAGAAGCAGAACAAAAAGCAGCAGCAGCAGCAGCTGCTGCAGCAAAAGCTGAATTAAAAGCTGAAACAAAGACTGAATAATAAAGTTTTTTTATAATAAATCAAAAATCTTCTTTAAGATTTTTGGTCATTATTTAGCTTGAACTAAATAATAAACTTTATAATCCAATCTTAATTAATTAATATTATTGTGGCCCTATGGTCTAGCCTGGATATGATAACAGCCTTCTAAGCTGTGGATCGGGAGTTCGAATCTCCCTGGGGCCGCTAGAATTTACAAAAAACTTTTTAAAGGGAAATTAGTTCCTTTTAATTATAACAAACGGACAAATAAAAGGTTTATTTCTATATAATCCTCCGATGGTGTAGTCCGGCCAATCATTCCGGCCTTTCGAGCCGGGGACCCGGGTTCAAATCCCGGTCGGAGGGCTTTTAAAAAACGCGGGAGGCGAACCGTATTATGTATTTTCTAGATTCTTGACTTTTGGTAGGAGGTGAACCTAAATTTTAAGAAAGGTGACTACATAAGAAGATATATTTATAAATTGTAGTCACCTAATTATTACTATGTTTGTAGAAAAAAGAAAATCTGGAAAAAATATAAAATACTATTTATCTCATTCTTATAGAGATAATGATAAAGTAAAAAAAATTTCTAGGTATCTAGGACAAAATTTATCTGCAAAAGATTTAGAAAAAAATAAATCTAGGGCACAGCAAATAATTCTTGAACAAATTGAAGAGTTAAAAACAGAAGTCTTTAATTTTTTTTTATCTTCTTCTCAAATTAATCAATTAAATAAATATGATTCTAAGTTAAAAATAATTCATCTTCAAAATTCAGAATTTGAGAAATTTAAAGAAGATTTCGTATATAATACTAATGCAATTGAAGGTTCATCTGTTCTTGAAGATGAAGTTAAGGATTTACTTGAAGAGAAAACTTTACCTAAAACTAAAGATGAACTAGAAACTATTAATGTTGGATTGGCCGTAGATTTCATTAACACTTGCAAGGATGATGTTTCTTTAGATTTAATATTAAAATTACATGAAATTTGTTTTAAAGGTTCAAAAGGATTTGCAGGGAAGTTAAGGGATGTTGAAGTTGTAATAAAAAATAATCAAGGTGATATCATTCATCAAGGAGCACCTGTCTCACAATTAAAAGAAGAATTGGACGAATTTATACATTGGTATAATGAGAATAAGAATAACTTTAAACCTCTGATCTTAGCAGCCCTAGTCCATAATCAATTTGAACATATTCATCCATTTCAAGATGGAAATGGCAGAGTTGGTAGATTATTACTAAATTACATATTATTAAAAAATAATTATCCTCCAATTAACATATTTTTAGAAGATAGACAAGAGTATTACTTCTCTTTAAGAGAATACTCTCAAAATAACAATTTAAAACCAACAATTCAGTTTTTAATAAAGCAGTACAAGAAAACTTTGAAATAGGAGACTACATTTTTTTCATTTTTCATTTTTGTAGTCACCTAATTAAAGGAGGTGAACTTTTATTTAAGTTTTAAAATTTATTAATATCAACGTATTTAGTTCTTTATTGTTGATATCTTGTATTTCTAACATTAAACTACTCCCGGTCGGAGGGCTTAATAATTTTCTAAAGATAAGATTATAAATTCTGATAACATTATCTATATTATGTCAAGAAAAATAATTCTAAATCTAGCAATTAGTTTAGATGGTTATATTGCAAGAGGAGATGGAAGCTTTGATTGGATAGTCGGAGATGCAGATAAGAGCCATGATACTAATAAAAAATTTAATTTTGAAGAGTTTTTAAATTCTATTGATACAGTAGTTATGGGAAGAAAAGCATATGAAGATATTCCTGAAGAATCAATTGAAATGTTTAAAGATAAAAAAGTATATGTTGCAACATCAAAAGAATTAAAATCGAAACTCAAAGACGTTGAATTCAGAAAAGAAAATATTGTAGATAAAATATTAGAATTACAAAAAGAAAATGGGAAAAATATTTGGTTATATGGGGGAGCTGGTTTAACTGACACATTTATTAAATCAGAGATAATAGATGATTATATTATTGGTATTATCCCGACCATTTTAGGTTCAGGAAGAAGATTATTTTTAGAAAACAATCCTAATATAAAATTACATCTAGAGGAATCTACTATTCAAGAAGGAATTGTTATTTTAAAATATACTAAAAAATAATATTTACTTTAAGAAAAAGTTATATATTACAATTTCCATAAACTAATATGAAAGAAACTTTAGTCCAGATTGCAAATAAATTTGATAAAATCTCTTTGTGTAAAGTATTTGGAGTTGATGGACTTAGATTTGATTATGGAAAAATATTAGTCATTTCATATAAAAATAGTTTAATGATTAAACTTGATGAAAATTCAAAAAAAGAAGCATTAAAATTAACTGGAGCAAAGATTGGGCATCACATTTATGATTCTAACAAAATTATGAAAAATTGGGTTTTGATCCCTATTGAACACAAAGAAGAATATTCCTATTTTATTAGAAAGGCAATTAATAATATTAAAAAATTAGAGAAATAATATATACATTCATAGATTTTCATTAAGTATTATATTTCAAATAATTTCAACTTCTTACAAATATTTAAAAACAGCTTAATCTATTTTTTATTATGAACAATGAAAATTTAGTAAAATAAATTTTCAAGACCATTTTAATAAATAAAAATGAATATACAAGATAATCTAAAACAAGAACTTCTAAAAAAATTTAATACTGAAAGTAAAATAAATTCGATAATGACTAACTATGAATTATATAACTTTCATGATTTAACTTCAAGTCAGCTTCTAAAATTATTCAATAAAGAGACTCAAGAGATATACACTCAATCACATGCAAAAAAACATTTAACTAAGATATTTGATATGATAAAATCTCAATTTTTCAATCAAAAGACAAATCATTATGCAAATCTATTTTTTAATCCAACTAAAGAAGTTAAAGAATTAAAAAAAAGAAAAGAAATTTTCTCAAGTATTTCTAAAATTGATATAGATGAAGAATCTCAAAAACAAATCAAAACAATAATCAATCAAATAGAACTAATTAATACAAAGGTATCTTTTAATAAAACAATTTATACTCTAGACAAACAAATTCAAGATCTATTATATGACTCATATAAAATTAGCTCACTCTATGTTACAAAAAATGAATTAGAAGAAATAACTCAAAACCAAAGTGCAAGTTTTATTTTAGTAACTGAAGAGGATTTATATGTTGACTTTGAAATTTATTCTTTCAAAGATTTTCAAAAAGTAATTATCGGAAATATAATAAAAAAGAATTCGAAACAAATTTTAAATTTATTAAAACTTTTAGATTTATCTTCAAAATATAATAAGTCAATACAATCCTGTGCTCATCAATTAACAAATAATGAATTAGACATAGATATAGACCAAATAAAACTAAAAGAGCTTCTTGAAGTAGATTCTTCTGAATCACTAAAAGAATTGACAAATAAAGCTCTAAGACTTGAAGAAGAGGTTCAGAACATAAACAAAGAACTAAAAGAAATCATTTCAAAAAAACAACTCTCATTAGGAGGAGATGAGCTGCTTGAATTATTAAATTCTGGAAATATGCAAGCACTCCAGGATAAATTCAAAGAAGACACTAGAGAAATAATTTCTCAAAGAGAAAAAGAAATCCTAGAAGATTTCAAAAAGGCAAAAATAAATGTTGACTTCTTATTTTCTAATTCAACATATCCTCTTGAATTAGATGAAGAAGCAAAAGCAAATTTATTAAATCAAATCGATTCAGTCTCTTCTCAATTAGAATTGGACACATACAAACAACTAGGTTCAATTAATTATAAACAAATCAAAAAACTATGGGACTATGCTTTTTATTTAGACTTCTTTAATGGAATCTCAAAGTTTGCAAAAAAATACAACCTTCAATATCCTAACTTAGGAGACAAACTTGAATTAATTCAAAGTAGAAATATATACATCGATAATCCAATGCCAATCTCATACGGACTAGGAACTAATTCAATAAATAATGAGAAATTAGAAAATGAAAAAATCTCAGTATTAACAGGTGCAAATTCAGGTGGAAAAACAACTATTCTAGAAATGTTCTTACAAATTCATATCCTAACTAATATGGGTCTTCCATCTCCAACTTCAGTATCTTCTACAGTAAAAATCTTTGATGAAATAATTTACTTAAAGAAATTTACAGGAACTCAAGGATCAGGAGCATTTGAACAAACTATAAGAAATCTAATTGAAATACTAGACCATGAAAATTCTAAATTAATTCTAATTGATGAATTCGAAGCAATAACTGAGCCAGGTGCTGCAGCTAAAATTCTAATAGAATTCTTAACAGAATTATCTCTGCAAAATAATTATTGTATTGCAGTATCTCACTTAGGAAGAGAAATTAAAGAATTCATTGAAGAACAAAGAGTTAAAGGAATAAGAATAGATGGAATCTCTGCAACAGGTTTAGATGAGAAAGGAAACTTAATGACAAATCATCAACCTCAATTTAATCAATTAGGAAAATCAACTCCTGAGTTGATTCTAAAAAGAGTATTACAAGATGAATCATTCTGGAAAAATAAAACTAAGAAGAGTAGAGAAATTTTGGAGAGAATTGTTAATTAGTAATTAATCATCTACACAAGAAATACTATCACAAGAAAAGAATTCATTACATCTATATATTCCTGAACAATATTTATATTCAAAATTTTGCTCACATATAAATTTGCATTCCAAAATAACTTTTTCATCATTTTTTAATATATTTAATTTTTCTTCTTCACTTATATCACAACCAGAATTATAATACCAAGGTTCTCCAATTAAACAACCAGCTCCTCCTCCAAAT
Organism: Candidatus Woesearchaeota archaeon; assembly: GCA_027858315.1. Taxonomy (NCBI): domain Archaea; kingdom Nanobdellati; phylum Candidatus Woesearchaeota; species Candidatus Woesearchaeota archaeon. The sequence continues at coordinate 24,094 of JAQICV010000077.1, read as the reverse complement.
TCACATTTTTGAGTGAGAATATTAGTTCTAAAATGTGGGAATTGAATTGCCATTGAACATAGTTCACCTTCTGTATTATTCAAAAAAAAAGCAAAGAAAAATAATAAAACAAGTAAACTTCCAAAAAAAATGGATTTTTTATATTTTTTGTCTTTAAAACTTAGAACCAGATGATATATGCTAGTTAGTCCTAGGAAAAAAAGAAATCCTTTAAATATAGTTATAGATAAAAAACCTAATACTGAACCGTGATAATTAAAGTTTATTGTTACTGAAATAATTATTGAAATAAAAGCATAAATGAGATATCTTTTTTTCATTTAAATATGATTAAATTTTTATATTTATAAATATTTAGATTTGCATTGTTTCTTTACTTATCTTTTAAATTCTCAAATAATTTACTAAAGGCTTCTTTATTGTTTTCCCATTTCAACAAATCAAGTGCTTCTTCTAAAGTAACCCATTTATATTCTTCATGCTCAGGGTAAATATTATTCTCAATATTAATTACTGTATTTGTGTCTACTTCAAATGCTAAAACATATTCTTTTATGGTTGGCATAACTTCTCGAGTTAAATAATGTCTATTCATTTCAAAATAATGTACATTATCTATTACTCTTATAATATTTTTCTTATCAATTGATGTTTCCTCTTTTATTTCTCTATAGCATCCATCCAATACATTTTTATCACTATCCTCCATTTTTCCACATATAGGCTGCCAAAAGTGACCTTTTGAAGGAATCCTTTTTAACAATAGGAATTCATATTCATCTTTCTTTTTTCTATAAACTATTGCCTCTAGTTGGATTCTTTTATTACTCATATATTATATAATGAAAAATATATTTTTAAATCTTTTTAATTATTGGAATGTTATATAATTGTAGATCTATAATTATAGTAAATATTAAATGAAGTTAACTATAATGCAATCAAATTATCAAGATTACCTATTTTATAATTAGTTTTAGAATCTTCAGTCCTATTTTCTAAAGCAAACTTAATCATAAAACTTACATTTGAACTCATATTAATTTTTTCTAATTTTAATTTTGTTTCTTTTTCTAATTTTAATAACTCATTTGCAAATGATCTAGAGATAAATTCAATATTTTTAAAATCTAATGTAGTAATATTTTCTTCAATGATAATATCAAATAAATGTCTAGCAGTTGATCTTAAAGCTAGTTTATTTTTAAAAGATTTAGATAATTCTATTTTTTTCATATATATAATATGATGTCTTTTTTTATAAACCTATTCATTGACTATTTAAAGGTTAATATATTCGTTTTTTGCTTAAATAATCCATTTTATTTATTTTTAATGATTCTTTCGGCATTTCAAAGATAATATTAATAATTGTTCCTTTATATTTTAAATTATATTTAGTAAAATCATATAATGTAGGTGGATTTTTGCCTTGTTTGTATATCCCTCCCCCGCCTGAAACTATAAATATAGTTCCTTTAAGTGCTTCAGAAATGACTTGAAGTGATGTTTGAATACCAAACCCTCTAGTATTATCACCAGTAGATGATATTCCTTTAAGTATTTGTTCAAAAGCTTCTATATCATTATTTATACCAAATTTTGCATCAATGTAATTTTGAGGTATTGTCTTCCCATTATCTACTAAAGAAATTGCAAGATACTTTTCTTCATAAATTTGTGCAGTAATAACACATTTAGTAGAATGGGAATGTTCTTTCACATTATCTATTAATTCTGCTAAAGGATTATATATTAAATCTTTATTATATTTTATATCTGCAAAAATAGTTAAACAATCTATTAGTTTGCTAAGTATTTCTTCATTATCAATCTCATTATCATAAAATGAAAATAAGGGCAAATATGTTTTTTTATCAGCTCTTCTTTTGAATTCATCTACATTTATTCCTGTTGGAAATTTAACATATTCTAAATAAGAAAAGACTTCTGTTCTTATTGGTAATATGCAATTTTTTGATTTGACATTATTTAAATATGCAGCTAATGGTGCAATGAAGAATGGAGTCAGAAATGAACTTTGACTTAAATCTATATTATCTTTTTTATTATTTATTTTTTTTAAACAATTAATAGTTTCATCAAAAAGAAGAGTTGTATCCATAATTAATTTGAGTTGTTTCTCTTTATTAAATTTCCCATTTTCTTGTTATTTAATATAATAAGTTATTTATATTTAATTCCTAATTCCTTTAAACTTTTAGAAATTCTATCTTTTTTAATTTTAATTTCTTCAACTAAATCTTTTGTAATTTCTAATCTATCTTTAGGAGTTGTAACTCTTTTTCTATTTTCAATAGTAATTCTCTCACTATCTATTAATCCATGCCAATGTGCTATTGCATTTCTTTTTTGTATTACAAAATCAAAATCATTTCTAAGAAAATTTACAAATTCTTTTATTTCTTTATTTAATTCATTAAATCCTGTACTTTCCTGAAACTTTATAATTTCAAATATATATTGTTTTTTCTTTTCTATTGTTATATCAGATAAGATTGAGTAAGATAATACAATATCTCTATTAGAATCTCTTGCAAAATATTTGGATATGAAAAATTCCATATCTCCTTCTAATGAAACAACTAATGAGATTATTTCACCTTTCCTTTGATTCTGAGTATTAATCTCATTTTGTAATTCTTCTAAATTCATTCTTCTATATTATTTCCTTCTTCACTCAATAATTGAATATTTGTATTATCTAAATCTTTAAGATAATAATTTATTGAAGATTCTTTTAACCTTTCAAATATATTTTTTGAAATTGAAAGTTCTTTATTATTTGTTATATTTGATAACTTGATGATAAAACAAAGTTTTCAAAAACTACAATATGCCACCTCACCACCAAAACCTTTATAGTATCAGGAATCCATAAGATTCAATGAACAAACTAATTATATTCATTATTCTGATAGCCTTACTAACTCTTCTATTCTTCCCAGAACCAGAAACTAATTTCATTGCATATTCTATAACTGCATTATTTTTCATAGTTTTAATCATAATCTTATATAAAATCAAAAAATAATACTTTGATAATCAAAATATTTATAAATCAAAGTAAACATTTTATAGTATGGTATCAAAAGAACAAGAACTTGCTATGCTAATTGAGGCAATTGGAACCCAAGTTAAAAGAAAACTTGCTAATTCTAAAACTCTTTGTGAATTGCCGCTTAGAGACTTACAAGTAATTGACTTTATTGAAAAATCAAAAAAGACAATGGGAGAAATCGCAGAGGAGTTTGATTTAACTCCTGGAACAATTACTCCACTAATAGATAAATTAATTGAAAAAGATTTATTGAAAAGAGAAAGAGATGAGAGTATAGATAGAAGAAAAGTATTTGTATCATTATCTGATCATGGTATTGAAGCATATAAAGATCACAAAAAACAAAAACTAAAAATTGCAAAAATTATGCTCTCAAGTATTGATGAAACAGAGAAGGAAAGAATAGTTTCTAGTATGAGAAAGATTGTAGAGAATTTAACAAAAAATGATTAAAGAAATATTAGAAAAAATTGCAGAATTTCAATACAAATTTCCATTTATACTCTTAGCTATAGTTATTATATCAACAATACTTATAGGTTTAGGTGTTCCAAATCTACAAGTTGAATCTGACTTTGACAAAGAAAATCCAAGGCATTTGCCTGCCTATGTTTTAACAGATAGAATCAGTGATGAATTCGGAGGAGAAAATACAGTAGTATTAGTATTTGAAGTAGATGAGTCTGATGAGAATGAATTACTTGATTTAAGAGATCCTGATTTCGTAACATTTTTACAAGAACTTGAAACTTCTCTAAAAAAAGATTCAAGAGTAATTCAAACTTCTTCATTAGGAACTGCAATGATGTCTCATCCACCTGAATCAAGAGATGATATAGTAAAATTTTTAGACATGGTCCCAGCTCTAAAGGGTTTATTTAGTGAGAATTATAGAATGACTATTTTAACTATTACAACTAATATTGGTGGAGCATATGAAGATGTAGTTCCATTTGAAGAAATGCTTCTTGATAAAATGTCTGCAGTAGGTCAACCAGGTGGAGTGAAATACACTATGACTGGAGGTCCTGCTTTTGGAAAAACAATTAGAGAAACAGTATTCTCAGATACTCTGAAAACATTTTCAATGGCAGCAGTAGGAATATTTTTATTATTATTATTCACAGAAAAATCCTTTGCAAAAGCAATAATAGTATTTACTCCATTGTTATTTGCTCTAGTTTGGGCAGCAGGAATCATTGGACATATTGGATTAAAAATGTCAATAGCATCCGTTGCTCTAGCTTCAATCATTTTAGGACTAGGAGTTGAGTATGGAGTCTTTATGCTTACAAGATACAATGAAGAAAGATTCAAAAATAAAAAAACTCAATTAAAAGCAATTGAGGCTACAGTTTCAAATATTGGAATGGCGCTATTATCTTCAGGAACTACAACATTTGCAGGATTCTTAGCTCTAACTTTTTCATTCACACCAATGATGCAAAAATTAGGTCTAACATTAGCAATAGGAATCTTAGCTTCAATTGTTGCTGCAATAATTGTCACACCTTTAATGATAATACTATATGAAAATATAGAAATTAAGAGTTTGAATAAAAATGCAAAAAAACAAATTGCAAAAAGAGATTTTTACAATCAAACAGGAGGTATGAATTAAAATGAATCTAATTCATGAATACGCAAAAATAATTGTAAATCATCCATTTTTAGTAATTGTATTTGCTCTACTAATTAGTGTAGGATCATTTAGTATATATGATAGATTAATTGTTGACAATCCTAATGTAGATGAAATTTTACCTGATACATTTTCAGTTGTTGATGGAATTCAAAAACTCTCCGATAATCTAGGTGGAGGAGAGTCAACTGCATTTATGATAGTAGTCGAATTAGACCCCGAACTAGGTTCAAATATATATGATATTCGTGACCCCGAGGTTGTAAGATATACAAATATCTTATCAAATCAAGTTGTTGGCATTCAAGATGTAACTGGTAGCGATAGTCTAGGAAATAATATTTACAATTTAAACGATGATAAACCAATTAATAATTTAAAAGATGTAAAAGAATTAATGAATGATAATTCCAATACATTTGATAGAATTGTAAATGATAAATATACTCTAACTATAATTAGGGTTTATGCAAACCAAGGTTTTGAAGTTGGTGAATTGCAAACTCAAGTTCAAAAAATTATTGATAATACTCAAAAACCTCAAGGAATAAAAGTTCAATTAGCAGGTGAAGCAATCGCAGGAAAAATCTCCGAAGATTTAACGGGCCCTGACTCATCTAAGACTACAATGATTTCATTATTTGCAATTATTGCAATATTATTGCTCACATTTAGACATCCAATTTATACTGTTCTTCCATTATTCACAATTATATTTGGAGTGATTTGGGTATTTGGTTTTATTGCTGCAGCAGGAATTAAAATGACAAATTTTAGTTCTGGAGCAATCTCGATGATTATTGGAATTGGAATAGATTTTGGTATCCAAACTATCATGAGGTTCAAGCAAGAACTCGCATCTGCGAAACCGGTTCTTGCAATGCAAAAAACAATGGAAAATGTCCTAAAGCCAATGTTTATTACTACAATTGCTAGTTTTATTGGTTTTTGGTCTATGACTTATGGTGATTTTATCATTTTAGGAGAATTAGGTAAAATTATGGCTTTTGGAGTAATATTTTGTTTCTTAGCAGCAATTACTGTAGTTCCTGCAATTTCAGTATTATATGAATTGCACAAACCAAAAAAGAAGTTAAACTCTCCTTTTAAAATTATAAAAAAACTATTTATGTTAGCAAAAGGAAATGCAAATTTAAAATAAAATGGAAAACAAATTAATTAAAAATTTATTAGTATTAACATTAGTTTTGTTAGGAATCTCCTCAACTACATTTGCAGAAGATTTTTCTTATTCAAAATTAACAGAGACTTTGCTTAATCAAGACCCAGACCCAGCGCAACCTGGAGACTATGTTGAATTAAGATTTAAAATCGAAAAGGAAGGTAATGAAGAATTAAAAGATATTGAGTATGAATTAGTACCGGAATATCCTTTTAGTTTTGATAGTAGCGATAAAGCTATTAAAAATTTAGGTGATTGGGTAGGTAATAGTGATGATAAAGAATACTACATTCTATATTACAAATTAAAAGTTGATGAAGGTGCTTTAGAAGGTGTATATGAGTTAAAAATGTATCAAACATCTTCTAATTTAGTCGTTACAAAAGAAATCGAATTTGACATTAGAGTTGATGAAGATAAATCTCCTAATTTAATTATTGGAAAAGTTGAGACAAGTCCAAATAAATTAATTGCAAACTACGATGAGGGTTTAATTAAACTAGAAATCGTAAATATTGGAGATGAAGCAGCAGAACAAGTAATCTTAGATTTATCTATTCCTGAAGGATTCGAAGAAAGTTTTGGTTATTCAACTAGAGCAAACCTTGGAACTATTGATGCAGGTGCTTCAAAAATTGCAGAGTTTTATTTAGACACTAATGAAGGTTTAGTAAAAGGTAATAAATTAGCTAAATTAAATATTCAATACAAAGAATCTGATGAAAAACAACAAGATGAAATTAAAACTCAAGTTAAAGATTTCAACATTGCAATCTTTGCAAGACCTGAGTACAAAATTTTAGAATTTGTTGCTCCAGAATTAGTACCTGGGAAGAAAGCTGATTTGCATTTAAAAATTCAAAATATTGGTTCAGGAGATAGTGATTCAACATCAATTCAAATATTTAAAGATTCATCTCAACCATTTGATTTTGCAGACAAGTCTGATTTCATTGGAAAAATGAATGTAAATGATGAAGGTGAAGTTATATTTAATATTGAAGTTGATGAAGATGCTCAGGCTAAAGAATACAAATTAAAATTACAAATTAGATCAGTAGTAAATGGAGATGTTTTAACAGAAGATGAGACAATTTCCATTATGGTTAATGATATATCAACAGCAAATCCTGGTGAGAGTTTAACATTGAGAATTGCACTTTACGCTATATTTTTAGTTATAGGTTTAATTGTTGGATATAGATATGGTTTGAAAAAATCTAAAAAATAATTCTTTTTATTGAAAATTTTGAGTAATCAAATACCCATCTTTTCCATCATAAGCAACACCAATACCTGTATACAAATAATCTTCTTTGAGAATATTTTCTTTATGAGGTTCAGATAACATCCATTCATAAATTGTGCCTGAGGAAATATCTTTTGTTGTAATAATTACACCCAAATCATCAACAAATCCTCTAGGAGTATATCCAATATTCTCACCAATTCCAGTATAAATGGTATCTTTAGTCTCAATTGTAATTTTAATCTCTAATCTCTCTGCTCTCTGTGTTGGTCCATCTCCAAATAAATCGGAATGATTAAAATAATCATACTGCGCCATATCAAAACTATGCTCTCTAGCAAGTCTTGAAAGTTGAGCGTCCCATATTAAACGATTAAGTCCTTTATCTTCTCTAATATCATTAATCTCATCAAAAACTAAAAGTTCAATCTCATATGTCGATTTATCATAACCTATATTATCATTCTCTAAATCAAGAACTTTATAGGTTGCAGATTTTGCAAAAAACACTCCACTCTCTTTAATAATTTCAAATTGCTCAGCAATTGTATTCTTATTAATAAAAGTATAAGTTATAGCAAAATAAAATAAAATCATAATTAGAAATATTTGGAAAAGTGATCTTTTTTTAAGTTTTATTCTCTTCATATATATTAGAATATTTCAGAATTTAAAAAGTTTAAGAAAAATAAGAGATTTCTCTACTCGTAGTTATCAAGGATATTTTCAATGTCAATATCATTTATATCTTGTCTTACTAGAGATAATTTTTCATCTTCTGGCAGATCATCAATATAGGTTTCTCTGTCATCATCATTATGATAGTATATTCCAATTCCAATCTTATCATCTTGACTCTCAAGAGCATGAATCATACCCCAAGACTTATTCTTATTATTATAATCAGGTAAATCATCAATATTATAAATTCTATCTTTATACCATTTAAAATTCATTGAAGGATTAAATGATACACAGATTTGCGCAATATCAATAATTGAGAAACCCTTATGAGCAATTGCTCGAGCAATAGTATCGCTCATATGATTAATATCACCACTAAAACTCTTTGCAATAAAAGTAGCACCACCACCAATAGCTAGAGCCATTGGATTAACTGGAGTCTCAATTGAACCATTAGGAGTTGAAGCAGTCTTCTTTCCTTTAGGTGTAGTTGGAGAAGTTTGACCTTTAGTTAAAGCGTAAATCTCATTATTATTAATTAAATAAGTAATGTTAATATTTCTTCTCATAGTATGCATTAAATGACCCATACCAATACCATAACCATCACCATCTCCACCAACAACAATTACATGTAAATCTTTGTTTGCAAGTTTAGCTCCAGTTGCAACTGGAAGTGCTCTTCCATGAATAGTCTCTATCCCATAAGTTTTCAAATAATGAGGGAACTTAGAAGCGCAACCAATTCCTGAAACAATTAGAACATCCTTAGGATTAATACCTAATTTAAGAATTGCATTCTTGACTGCCATAACAATACCATAATTTCCACAACCAGGACACCATTGACTCTCATGCTTAGAATCTAAATCTAAAAGGCTAAATTTAAGATTATCTCCTCCAACAAAATTCACATCTTCAATTTTTATTTCTTCATTCATTTTTTCAATACCTCCTTAATCTTAGTGTAGACTTCTTGAAAATAAAATGGTCTTGCATCATATTTGAAATAAGTCTTCTCGATGTAGAAACCAGTTTTCTCTCTAATAATATCTCTTAATTGTCCAGTGTAATTTGCTTCTAGAATAATTGTATCTTTGCAACTATCAAGCATACTCTTAACTTCTTCATTATCAAAAGGATTGATGTATACAAAATGCATATAGTTTACTTTAAGTCCATCAGAGTTCAAGTACTTAATTGCATCTAATGCTACACCTTTAGTAGATCCCCAACCAACAATAGTTAAATCAGCATCTTCCGGTCCATACATCTTAGGTCTTAACAATTCTTTAGGAATTGCATCATACTTCTTAAACCTCTTCTCCATCATTTTTACATGATTTTCAGAATCTTCACAAGTGTACCCAGTTTCATCATGTTCATAAGATGAACTAGTATATATACCACCAGGTTGACCTGGATTGAATCTAGTTGAGATTCCATCCTCTGTAAATTCATGTCTTTTATTATTAGCTAAAACTTCATCACTTAGATTGATGTATTTTCCTCTATCTACTTTTAATTTAGAAGTATCAAATCTTTTAGCAGTAAAATGAGATGCAGCAAGATGTTTATCTAATAAAACAATAACTGGTGTTTGTAAAATATCTGCTAAATTAAATGCATTAAAACTCTCTTCAAAACATTCTTCAATATCTCCTGGAGCTAAAACAACCATAGGGAACTCTCCTTGTGATGAATTAATTACAAATTTCAAATCTCCTTGGTCAGTATATGTAGGAATTCCAGTTGAAGGACCTCCTCTCATACACTCAAAAACCACAACTGGCGCTTCAGCAATAGCTGCAAAACCAATAGCTTCATTCATTAATGCAAAACCTCCACCTGAAGTAGCAGTCATTGCCCTAACTCCTGCAACACTAGCACCAATTGCCGTATTAATTGCAGCAATTTCATCTTCAGTTTGTTTTGTTGTAATATTGTAATCTAATTCATGAGCAGCCATGTAATGTAAAAATGAAGTAGAAGGTGTCATTGGATATTCTCCAACAAATTTAACTCCAGCTTTAACAGCAGCAACACAAGCAGCATCATTTCCTGACATAAAAACAGTATTTCCTAAAGAATTTTGTGTCTTAGTAATTCTTCCTAAAAATCCAGTATTATTTTGAACACAGAACTCTTTTGCAAAATCGTATCCAACTTGAGCAGCTTTCAGATTTTCTTCAACAACTTCTTGAGATTTTTTTCTAAAATGAGTTGCAAGTGCATCTCTCAGCATATCTCCATCCTCACCCATTAAACCAATAACACAACCAAAAGCAATAGTATTGAAATATCTTTTATCCATTCCATCAAGTAATTTATCAAAATCAACTTTTAGAACTTGATAATCTGCTGATTCAAAAGTAGATTTTGTATCACAGATTAAAACTGCTCCTTTGTTTAATTGTTTCAAATCTTCAGTGATTGTTAAATCATCAAGTGCAACTAAAACATCATGGTTCAAAACTTCAGCATTAATTTCTTCATTCTCTGCTCTAACGCAGCAAGTATTATGTCCTCCTCTGATTAGAGAGGGATAATCAGTAGTATATACAACATTTAATCCTGCTCTTTGAAAATATTTCGAAAGCAAAAGACCAATTGTAAAAACTCCAGACCCTGCAGGACCTCCTATTTTAATAGAGATTTTATTTAGACTCATATATAATTTTTATAATATATACTTATTAACATTTATTCATCTTTTTGGAGTAGAAAATTATTGTTTATTGTCTAGTATTACTCGAAAGATTTAAATAATGTTTTTTTTACAAACTATTATGCATGAACAAACAATAGCACAAAAAATAATTGCTGATGCAAATACTTATGGAAAAGTAAAGTCATTAACAATCGAAGTAGGAGATTTAGGTCATCTTCCCGCAGATGAAATGAAAGAAGTAATGGAGAAATTAACAGATTGGAAAATTGAAGTAATTTCAAAAAAAGCAACTATTAGTTGTAAATGTGGATATACAGGAGAACCAAAAATTCTACAACAATTACATGATAATAATATTTATGAATGTCCTAAATGCGCCCAATCTCTTCCTACAATTTTAGATGGTAAAGATATAACTCTAAAAGAAGTAGAAGTTGATGAAGAGTACGACTCAGAATATGAAGATGAAGCTAAGGAAGAAGAGTAATTCTTTTTTCTAATTCTTTACAAACTAATATAAATAATCTTTTAGAAAAATAAATATGAATAAAAACAAACTTCTTGTAAGTTCTGATCATCATGCAAATTGGGAAGCTTTAGAAAAGCTTTTCGAGTATGCAAAAATTAACAAAATTCCATTCGTAATAAATGGTGATGTGATTGGTGATTATAATTTTGAAGAACTTGCTAAATCATTAGACTTAAAATTTCCTTATGAAATAACTAATGAAAAACCAAATGAACTACTAACCTCTGAGGAAATTCAATCCTATGCAACATATCAGCAAATTGCTCAAGCAGGTGGAAGAATAGATTTACTTCTCAAACAAATACCTTAAGAGCAAAAAGAAGAGGCTAAAGAGCAACTTATTTCAATTGTAAAAATTATTGAATCTAAAGAGTTTCAAAATAAATTAAAAGATACAAATTCTAAAATAGAAAAAGAAGTAAAATACATAATTTCAAATCACAAAATTAAATTAAGAGCGCTCTATAATGTAGTAATAAAAGAACATGCAAAAAACTTGCAGAATTAATAGATAAATACAAAGTAGAAACATATTTTCTAAATGGCAACCATGAACCAATTTATTTTCCTGAACTAATTCAAAAATATTTAGAAAATAAATCACTAATCTCAGATTTAGGAAAAGAAAAAGGAGTATTAGATATTAATGGGATTAAAACTGCCGCAGTAAGTAATGTGAATGCTCTATTGCCATTTCTTTCAGAGATATATTCTGAAGAAGAATTAAATGAAATGTTTTCACATCAAAGAGGAGAAGATAGAAGAATTCTGTTCAAAAATATTTCCAAAGAACTTCAAGAATCAGAAATTAAAGACGATATGGATTGGATAAGAATAATGCCAAATAATACTGATAACTTAGATTTATTTTTAACACATGGACAAATAGGGAAAGGCGCTTGGCGTGATGATAGGCAGGCAAATGAAATGCCTACACTCTATGTTGCAGCAATGCTATCATCTTTAGCAAAAATTACAATTGATGGTCATCTTCACACAACATATGAAATGAAAACTCCTTTTGATACACCACTAATTAGAGCAGTTGGAAATAAAGGTTATCTGATTGAAAAAATCAATAATAAAATTTCATATTCTTTAGTTGAAGTTGAAACAGAATATAATCATAGAAATGGTGAATACTTTAATGACAAAGATCTAAAAGAATTAATCATGAAAGATATTTGGAAAAAAGAATAATGCTGCAAGGTTCGTGTGGAAAAACTTTATATACTCAATTCTTTTTAAATAATATATGTGTTTAGCTCTTCCAGGTAAAATTGAAAAAATTAATGGCGAGAATGCCATAATTGATTATGGTGGGATAAAAAAAGAGGCAAATGTTTCTTTCATAGAATGTAAAATTGGTGATTATGTTCTAGTTCATGTTGGCTTTGCAATTGAAGTAGTAGATAAGAAACAAGCAGAAGGTATGTATAATTTATTATATGATGAAGAATGAATATTTACCTAAAAAAAATAGAAGAAATTGCAAAAGAATTCGATAATAGAACAATAACTATAATGGAAGTTTGTGGAGGCCATACAAATACTATTATGAAATATGGAATAAGAGATATTCTTCCAAAAAATATTCATTTAATCTCTGGGCCAGGATGCCCTGTATGTGTAACATCACAAAAAGATATAGATAATATGATAGCTCTAGCAAATAGTGGAATACCTGTTGCTTCTTATGGAGATATGATGCATGTTCCAGGAACTAAACTCTCGCTTGCAAAAGCAAAATCTCTTGGAGCAGATGTGAAGATGATTTATACTGCAACTGAGATGTTAAAAGATGAAAATAAACATAGAGTTTTTTTTGGAATTGGTTTTGAAACAACAACTCCTATGACTGCTTATCTTTTAGAAAAAGGAATTTGTGTATATTCTGCTCATAAAATTATGCCTCCTCCAATGAGAGAAATAACTACAAAAACAAAGGTTGATGGATTCATAGACCCAGGACATGTTGCATGTATAATTGGTAGTAAGGTATTTGATGAATTAAAAGTTCCTCAAGTAATCTCAGGTTTTAAAAAAGAACAAATCATAAGAGGAATATATAAATTATTAGTTCTAATCAAAGAAGGAAAAAATGAGGTAATAAATGATTATACTGAAGTTGTTAAAGAAGATGGTAATCCTAAAGCAAGAAAGATTATAAGAGATAACATGAAACTTATCGACTCGGAATGGAGAGGTTTGGGGATTTTAAAAAACTCAGGTCTTGAACCAAAAAATGATAAAATCAATGCAAAAATAAAATATGCAAACATATTAAAAAATGTAAAATCATTTTCAAACCCTGCTTGTAGATGTGGTGAAATAATTAAAGGATTATGTGAACCAAAAGACTGTAAATTATTTGGCAAAGTTTGCACTCCTCAAAATCCAATTGGAGCATGCATGGTTTCAGAAACTGAAGGCGCATGCGGGATTGCGTTTAAATATGTAAAATAAAAATGGAAAAAAAGAATATATCTTTAGAACAAGGAAATGGTGGAAGGGAAATGAACGATTTATTGAATTCATTTTTAGGTAATTTATACCGAGGAGATAAATGGGAAAATTTTACTAACGACTCTGCAACATTTGAACTTCCAAATAAAGATACACTTTGTTTTACAACTGATAGTTTTGTAGTAAATCCTATAAAATTTCCCGGAGGAGATATAGGTCATCTAGCAATTTGTGGTACTATAAATGATTTAGCAGTTATGGGCGCTGACCCGGTTGGTCTTTCATTGTCTTTAATCATCGAAGAAGGATTTGATATAGAAACTCTAAATGAAATAATGGGGTCAATAAATAAAATCTCAAAAGAACAACAAATTCCAATTGTAACTGGTGATACAAAAGTTATGGAAAAAGGAGCAATAGATAAAATTGTAATAAATGTTTCAGGTGTAGGTATTACTAAAAAAATAATAGATGAAGAAATTATAACTGGAGATAAAATTATAATCTCTGGAGGTATTGGTGAACATGCTGTAGCATTGTTGTCTCAAAGGTTTGATTTTCAAACACAAATAATCTCTGACTCAAAATCAATATATCTTGAAATGAAAAAAATTAGAAACTTAATTAAATTTGCAAAAGATCCAACTAGAGGAGGTATTGCATCAGTTCTAAATGAAGTATCAAATGAAAAAGGAATCGAGATAGAACTTGAAGACTCAAAAATTCCTATAAAAAAAGAGGTAAGAACTGCATGTAATCTTTTAGGACTTGATCCTCTAGAGTTAGCAAACGAAGGAAGAATTATAACTATTGTAAGTAAGAATAATTCAAATAAGGTTTTGGAGGAATTAAAAAAGTTTAACGAAATGGCGCAAATAATCGGGGAAGTAAAATCTACTTCAAACAAGCAAGGAAAAGTAATTTTAAAAACATCTTTAGGTTCAAGAATTCTTCAAATGCCTTCAGGAAAAATAGTTCCTAGAATTTGTTAATTTTTATTTTTCTCTTTCCATAAAAAGTATGCAATTTGTCCTGCGCTAATTCCTCCATCACCACAAGGAATATCTTTATTTAACAATACTTTATTCTTAATCATAAATGAGGTTATTATTTCATTATATGCAACCCCTCCACTAAAAACTACTGGCAATTTTTCATCATATTTTTTCGCAATCTCAAATAATCCTTTTGCAATATAAATCTGCGCGAAACGAGCAAGTTCTTCTCTTGATATTTTATCAAGATTATTTTTGATGAATTCAAATAGTGGAGTAGTTTTCAAAATAAATAAATTATTTTCTTTTTCAATAATTGGTTCAAAAAATAATTTAATTTTTGAACTAGAATTTGACTCAAGAAGCATAGCGCCTCGACCTTCATAATAGTTCTTATCTGAGAATCCTAAAAGAACAGAAACACAATCTAGGATTCTTCCAACACTTGAAGTTTCAACACAATTAAAATTTTGTTTTTTTTGTTCAAAATAAGTTTTAATTTCTAAACTCTCACCTAATATTTTTTCAATCTCATTAAGTTTCATAAATTTAGCTAAAATCCCAACTAAGATTCTCCTAGGTTCTTTATTTGCTATCTCGCCACCAACCAAACTTTGATATTCTAAATGTCCAATTCTTTTATCATTATGAAATACTTCTCCTCCCCAAGCAGTCCCATCCTCTCCAAGCCCTAAACCATCACAAACAATAGCTAAAAAATCTTTCAAATCATGTTCAAGTGCAACAGAAAAACCATGAGCAATATGGTGCTGAATATTGAATAGTTCAATATTTTTCTCTTTTGAAAATTCTTCTGCAAATTGTGAAGTATTAAAGTTTACATTTGAGTCTCTCAAAATTATTTTTGGGGTGGACTTTGTAAATTCCATTAACTTAAAAATTCTAGATTTGAAGTTTTCAAAATTTTCCAAATTATAAGTATTTCCAATATGTTCTGAGAGAATTAATTTATCATTTTTTTTAATACAAAAAGTATTCTTCAGTTCAGCTCCCACACTTAAAATATCTTCTGAAAAATTTAGATAGTTCTTAGGAATTTCAATCTCATTTGGTGCAAATCCTCTACTTCTCCTTATTATCAGTTTTTCATTTCCAATTACTTTAATAATTGAGTCATCAACACTATTTGAAATATCTCGATTATAATCTAAGACATAATCTGTAAATTGCTCTTCTTTTTTAGTGGTAATTGGGAAAGATGGCAAATTAGATGATGTTAAAACAATAGGAGAATCAAGATGTTCAAATAATAAATAATGAACTCCTGAATAAGGTAGCATAAAACCTAGACTAGATAATTCACTTATCTCTTTTAGAATATTTGAGTCTTTCTTTTCAAGAAGAACAATTGGCCTCTCTTTTGATTGTAAAAGCTCAAGTCCATTTTTACTAATTTTTGCATACCCCTCAATCATTGCAACATTTTTTACCATAAGTGCAAAAGGCTTATGGAATCTTTGAGTTATTTTCTTCAATCTTAAAATTGCTTCATCTTCAATTGAGCAAGCAAGGTGAAATCCTCCTATTCCTTTAATAGCAACAACTTCATTTTTATTAATTAATTTAGCTACTTCTTCTATTGGGCAACTACCTTCAATCTTAATTCCATTTTTGTACAAAGAAAGTTGAGGTCCACAATCAGGACATGCAATTGTTTGTGCATGGAATCTTCTATTTGTAGGGTCTTTAAATTCTTCATTACAAAACTTACAAATATTAAAAAAATCTAGAGTAGTTTTCTTCCTGTCATATGGTGTTGATTTTATTATAGAATATCTCGGTCCACAATTAATACATGAAATGAAAAAATATTTATACCTTTGATTATTCACTTCAAACATTTCTTTAATGCAATCTGAACATAAATTTAAATCAGCAGGAATTGGAGAGTAAGAATTACTAGTTTCACTTTCAAGTATTTTAAAATCTTTAAAATCAGGCAAATTTAAAACTTCTTCAATTTTTATTTTTTCAATTTTTGAAAGCTTTGGAGGTGTTTTCAAAATCCTTAATATTGATTCTTTATTATTACAAATAATTTCAACACCATCTCCAGTGTTTTGAACTGTTCCTTTTATATTGTTTTTTATAGCTTCATTATAAATAAAAGGTCTAAATCCTACACCTTGCACAATCCCAAAAACTCTAATTCTATACAACTTAATATATAATTATTTACAATTTTTATAAAACTTTGTGAGTATCTAGAAAGACCTTGTAATGGATTATAAATGTTTCAATTTATTAAATATTTATTGTTCTAAATTCTAAATTGATTATGATTTTAAGATTTTTATTTATTTTTTATTTTAGAAAAAGTTTATAAAAATGATTGATATATTTTTTCTAATGGAATTTTTTTTATTTTTAGGAATAGGATTTCTTATCGGAATAAAACACGCTTTTGATGCAGATCATATAGTCGCAGTAAATACATTACTTGCAAGTTCGAAAAGTATTTTTAATTCGTTAAAACTTGGAATAATTTGGGGAGTAGGACACACTATAACCTTATTTTTTGTAGGATTTTTAGTTTTAATCTTAAATATTACTCTTCCACAAACTCTAGCATTGTTTTTAGAATTTTGTGTTGGTATTATGTTAATAATTTTAGGACTTGGTTCATTTCATAAAAAATTAGAATTAGGACTAAAATCAATTGATACAAATAAAAAATCTTTAGGAATTGGAATGATTCATGGTCTTGCAGGAAGTGCAGCTTTAATACTTTTAATTTTGACATCCATTCAAAATAATTTAGAAGGTTTAATTTATATCTTGATCTTTGGATTTGGTTCAATGATAGGAATGTTTTGTGTAAGTTTAGTTCTATACTTTCTATTTAATAAAATTTCAAGTAATAATTGGACTCCAAAAATTGCTGGAATTTTAAGTATTTTAGTAGGTATTATTTTAATTTACGAAGTAGGAATTATAGAAGGTTTATTTATATTATAAAATGAGAAAGATATTTGTATTTGGAAATGAATTTTTTGAAGGTGATGAAGTAGCAAAAGAACTAGCAAAAATAATTCAAACAAAGGACTTCGAATTCATTCATGCAGAGTCACCAAATGAGATTTTAAATGCAAGTGAGGAATTGATAATTCTAGATGTTGTAAAGGGTTTAAAAAAAGTAAAGTTAATAGACAAAATAGATGATTTAGTACTTGCAAATTCTCTAACTTGTCATGATTTAGACTTAGGTTTTTATCTTAAATTGATGCAAGAAACTGGTCAAGTAAAACTAGTTAAAATAATAGGTATTCCTTTTGGAAATTCTGATTATAAATATCTAAAAAAAGAAGTTGAGAATATACTTGTGACTATTTAACTCCTATATAATAATTATCAATTAATTTAAAGTAATTATGTGGGAATTTTACTATAATGTACACACAAAATAAAGATGGATATATCCTACCAAAAAAAGACTTAAACAAACTGTTTAAAGTTCTTGAAAAATATGGTGATATCATTGCTCCAAAAAAAGATCAGAACTGGTTAAGGTTTGAAAATGTTAAGGATATAAAAGAAGTTGAATTTGAAGGAATTTTTTGGTATTCTGCTAAAAAATTCGTATTCCCAGCAAAGCAAGTTTTATTCGAATACAATGGCATAAAAATTATGAAGCCAAGAATAAATGAAAAAAGAGTTTTATTTGGATTAAGACTTTGCGACTTAAATTCGTTTTTTGTAAATGATAAACTATTTCTAGAACAAAAACCAGCAAATGAAAATTACAAAAAATTAAGAGAACATATAACTCTTGTAGGATTATGGTGTGACGAAACTCAAGATAAATATTGTTTCTGTGATTCTCTAAATTTAAAAGATTATTATGATGTATGTCTATTTGAAAAGGGAAGTAATTATCATATAAAAACTAATTCTAAAAAAGGTGAAGAAATCCTATCTAAGCTAAAATTAAAAACAGAAGAATATTCAAAAGGTCTTCCTAGATGTGAAAATAGATTAGATTCAACAAATATTTCTGAATTATTTGAGATGAATAATATTTGGAGAAAGGGAAGTGATGATTGTTTAAGTTGTGGTGATTGTACAACACTTTGTCCTACTTGTTTATGTTTTGATGTAGAAGATGAGTCTAATTTAGATCTAAAATCTGGAGTCAGAGTAGCAAAATGGGATTCATGTATGTATAAGGATTTCACAGGAGTTGCAGGTGGACATATTTTCAGAAATGAAAGAGTAGACAGATTCAAACATAGATTTTTTCATAAATTAGATTATTTTCCAAAAAAATTTGGGGAGCTTATGTGTACTGGATGTGGAAGATGTATTAGGGGATGTCCAAATAAAATTGATTGGATTGAATTAGTAAATGAAGCAAATCAAACTAGAGGTGAAAACAAATGAGTCAAATTAAATTTACAAAATTAGAAGGATTTTCGAAAAGCATATTACAATCTGAAAGTGATGTTAAATTTTTCAAATTAGATAAAATTACTAAACAAACTCAGGATGAATATTTATTAAGATTCAATATGCCTATTAAACATAATCCTGGACAATTTATGCAAGTATCTCTACCTGGGATTGGTGAGGCACCAATATCTATATGTTCTTATTCTGAAGAATATTTTGAAATGAGTGTTAAATCGGTAGGTAATGTGTCATCTCATTTATGTTCTTTAAAAAAAGGAGAAATGATAGGTTTAAGAGGTCCATATGGTAATGGATATGATATGGATTCATTTCACGGGAATAATGTAATTATTGTAGGAGGTGGTTGTGGAAGTGCACCAGTTAGAGGAATAATTGAATACATGAAAAAGAAAAGAAAAGATTTTGGTAGTTTAGATATTTTTTTTGGATTTAAAAGAATGGTAGATATGCTTTTCACTTCAGATTATAATAATTGGGATAAGTTTTCAACACTTGATTTAGTAATTTCTGAAAAACATAAGCATCCTAGAGCAAAGCATGGGATTGTAACAGATTTATTGGAATCAGGGGTTACAGATTCAAATGAAAATAAAGTGGTTTTTGTTTGTGGACCACCTCCAATGATTAAAGGAGTTTGCGATCTTCTAACTTCAAAAGGATTTAACAAAGATCAAATTTATATTTCTGAAGAAAGGCATATGAAATGTGGTGTTGGAAGATGTGGACATTGTATGATTGAGGATAAATACTGTTGTACTGATGGACCAGTCTTTAGGTATGATGAGATTGAGGGGTATAAAGGATAATGGCACTTAGGAAACCTAAAGTAGGAATTTATGGAATAACTGGATGTATGGGTTGTCAATTGCATATTCTATATCAATCCGATTTGATGGCAATGCTTGATACTGTAAACCTAGCATCATTTCCAGTAGGAGCTGAAATTAATGATGAACTTGGTGAAGATTTTGATATTATTTTTTTAGAAGGAGTAGTTGTATGTGAAAAAGATTTAGAAGATTTAAAAAAATTAAGAATCAGAACAAAAAAATTAATTGCAATAGGTTCATGCGCAACAGATGGATGTGTTCCAGCAATTAAAAATTTTATAAACAATAAAAATATTGAACTTTCAGTTTATCAAAAAGAAGAATTAGAACAAATGAAATCTTTAAACCCAATGCCTATTGATGAGTTTGTTAAAGTTGATGGATACATTAGAGGTTGTCCTATGGATAAAGCCGAATTTTTACAATTCATGAAAGCAACTCTTTTAGGAAGAGATTTCAAGGTCTATGAAAAACCTGTTTGCTATGAATGTAATCTAAGAGAAGTAGGATGTCTTCTGGAGAAAGGGATTGAGTGTATGGGTCCAGTAACTTTTGGAAACTGCTCAGTGATGTGTCCTGAAATGAATTATCCTTGTATTGGATGTCGTGGTCCATATACTGATACAAATTTTGAGGCATACTTCAAATTATTAGAATCAAAAGGTCTAAAGCGAGAAGTTATATTTTCTCATTTAAATAGATTTGCAGGAGTTAAATTTCAAAAACTTTTAGAGAACAAGGAAGAAATAGTAAATGCTCCAATTCACGATATGTTTTGTAGAGTACCTACCTATAATCTTGAAAAGAAAGGTAATAGTTTTGTAAAAAAGGAGGATGATAAATAATGACACAAGAAAAAACACAAACAAGAAAAATAACTTTAAATCATATAACTAAAGTAGAAGGTCATGCTGAAGTTGATGTATCAATAAAAGATGGAAAAGTAGAACACGCACATGTTCATTCAATTGAAGGAGCTAGATATTTTGAAGGTTTAATCAGAGGAAGAAAATTTGATGAGATTACAATGATTACTTCAAGAATTTGTGGAATCTGTTCATGTGGACACACAATTGCATCTATTAAAGCAATTGAAAATGCCTTTGGAATCAAAGCTACAACTCAAACAGATTTGTTAAGAGAATTAATAACAATTGGAGAGAGAATAAGGTCTCATACATCACATATTTATTTTTTTTCCCTTCCTGATTATCTTGGTTATTCATCCGCAATTGATATGGCAAAAAAATACAATCAAGAAATTAAAGATTGTTTAGAAATTGTAAGGGTTGGTAATGAATTAGTAAAACTAATTGGTGGTAGAGATATGCATCCATTTGTTCCGGTTCCAGGTGGATTTACAAATGTTCATCCTCAAGAAAAATTTGATGAACTTCTAAAAAATTTAAAAGATGTTTTACCTTTAACAAAGAAAACAATTGAATTATTTGCATCACTAAAAGTTCCAGATTATAATCGAGATGATACTGTATTTATTAGTTTGGATAATCATAAAACATTCCCACTTCATACTGGAGAAATAATTTCTAATACAGGTTTAAAATTCAAACCAGAAAATTATAAAGATTTTTTAAATGAATATTTTCACAATAATTCGACTGCAAAATTTGCATCAATTCAAGGGAAAGAATTTGCAACTGGGGCACTTGCAAGAATGAATAATTCCTTTGATAAATTATCAAAATCAACAAAGGCTATAATCAAAAAATTAAAAATCAACTTCCCTTCAAGTAATTTATTTGATCAAAACTTAGCGCAAGCACTTGAAATACTTCATTGGGTAGAGAGAGCAATTGAAATAATTGAAAATAATAAATTCAAATATGAAACTCCTATAGTTCCAAAATTAGGAGATAAAGAATTTTATCATGGTATCTCTGCAATAGAAGTTCCAAGAGGAATTTTATTTCATGATTACACATTTAACAAAGAAGGAATACTTACAACTGCAAATATAATAACTCCAACAGTTCAGAACTTAGCAGACATGGAAATAAATGTAAAAGGTTATTTAAATCAAATACTTGAAAAAGAACCTGAAAAAGATAAAGATGATTTAAAATTAGAAATCGAAAAACTAGTAAGAGCATTTGACCCTTGTTTTAGTTGTTCAACTCACTTTCTAAAAGTCAACTGGGATGAAGAATAATTTGAGCATTTGACACTTTGTGTAAGCATAGTCTCACAAAGGCTTAGAAATTTGCTTCCAAATTTCTTGACTTGTTTTAGTTGTTCAACTCACTTTCTAAAAGTCAACTGGGATGAAGAATAAATATAATTCTTTCTGTGATTTTTCTATCTATTACATCACTTCAGAATTAATTTTATGAAGGGTTATACATATATACTCTTTATGAAAAAAGAAAATAAAATTAATTTATTAAGATTACAAAACTTTCCAATCTCTTTTTTTGCAATAATTGTAGGGATGACAGGTTTCACTTTATTACTAATGAAAATAGAAGAATTATTTGAATTAAATTCTATATTTAGTACATATTCATTGTATTTCACAAATTTCATTTTTGTAATTATCACATTATTTTATTTAATTAAATTAATTAAATATAGGAAAGATGTAGTTAACGAATTTCACCATCCAGTTAAAATGAATTTTTTCCCACTCATTGCAAAATCGTTTATTATTTTAAGTATAATTTATTTAACAATTGATTTAACAATTTCAAAGTATTTATGGGTGATTGGAGCTATTTTTCAATTTGGATTCACAATTACAATATTATCATTTTGGATCAACAAAGATAAATTTAAAATCAAGCATATGTCTCCAGCATGGTTTGTACCTATAGTTGGAAATATATTATTACCTATTGCAGGAATTGTACATTTTAATGAATATATCTCATGGTTCTTTTTTAGTATAGGTTTAGTATTCTGGTTAATTCTATTCGTAATTTTTATTAATAGAATAATCTTTCATGAACCACTTGAATCAAAATTAGTACCAACATTTTTTATAGCTTTTGCGCCACCTGCAATTGGATTTATAGCTTATATTAAATTAGTGGGAGAATTTGATGCATTTGCAAAAATCCTATACTTCTTAGCATTATTCTTATTCATTTTAATAATTGCACAATACAAAATGTTTTCAAAGATAGATTTTTATTTATCTTGGTGGGTATATTCTTTTCCACTTGCAGCAATAACAATTGCAACAATATTATTTTATCATTTATCTGGAGAAATATTTTTCAAATATTTGGCGGCAATTATGTTCTTTTTATTTGTAGTAATTTTAGTATTATTATTAGTAAGAACTATATATGCAATTTCAAAGAAAAGAATATGCATTGAAGAATAATTTTTTTATTTTTTAATTAACACAACTATTTTCACAAACATCCTTTTCATGAAAAGGAATTTGTGCATCACATCCATTAATATTTTTTTCTACACATTCATTATTCAAAGAATCATATTCAAATCCAAAATAATTAACTTTGCAAGTTCCAAGTCCTTCCATTTTCAAATTACAAGGATTATTTTTTTCATTTAAAGAATTATTAATAACTGTAAATATCAATCCTAAAATGACTAGAAATCCTAATATAATTATAATATTTTTACCATCCATATTAGTTAAGAATTATATATTATTATAAATCTGTTGTCTTATTATTTAAGGATTAATTAAAATGAGAAATTTTTTTATTAATTTAGAATTCATCTAAATTATTAAGTTATAAAAAATAACAATAATTGAATACTTTAAAGTAAGTCCACAAAAACTTACAATAATAACTCTTCTTAGTCTAAGTTTCATAATTCCAGAAATTAAAACTACAATTGGTGAAGATAAAGGCATTAAATTAAAAAAAAAAATAGCATAATATCCATATTTAATCATCCAATTTCTATATCGATTATATCTTTCTTTTTTAATCATTACTGCAATATTTTCTGCAGCAAGATATCCTAAAGCATAATCACTAATCTGAGCTATGATTGCAGTAGATATTGTAACAATTAAAATTGATGTATGATTATTATTTTGAGTTAAATAATAAATAAAAAAGCCTTCAGCAGGAAGGAGTAAAAAAAATAGATAAGATAAAAAATTAACTATGGAAAAAGTCAACAAATTAGTTTCATCTCCTGAAACTAGATTGTTCATTAAAGCAAGACTTAATAGAATTACTGTAAATGTTGACAAAATAAGTTTCAATTTCAACAATCTTTTCTTCATTACTTAGTTATAACATTTAATATTTATAAATGTTTTTAATATAAGGCTTCATCCGATTGAGTATATACAACAACAAATTTTCTATTTTTATCTAAAAATTT
>JAQICV010000076.1 GCA_027858315.1 Candidatus Woesearchaeota archaeon | reverse complement strand
CTGTATAATATCTATCATAAAATAAATCATCAGCTAATAGCCAAATTAAAGATCCTACTTCTGGAAGGTTACTCTTCATCTCGTTATCACTAGAGTTTCCTGTAAAAGGTGCAAACCAAGGACAATCTTCAGGACTAATATCTACCATCTCAGGTAATAACTGAACTTGAACATTTCCCTTCTTATCAGGATCATCTATTGATATTACTTTACCTCTGTATAGATTTAATTTTATTGTGTTATTAGGCATTTATTAACCTTCCTTTTAAAGCATATACACTAGATGGTAGAAATGTACTTTTTCTTCCTATAACACAATGTGTACTAGCCATTTGATTTTTACCATCCCATACTACAACACTTTTCTCTATTAAGTATACTCCTAGCATACTAAAGCCACTTGTATCAGAGTCTTCAGAACTAGGTATAATTAGTTCAACTGCTACTCCTGCTATTAAACTGGGATTAAACGGTAGAGATATTACAAATCTATCTAGTGTCATTGAATTTTTCATACTAGAGTTTAATAAACCTTTTAAATTTTCTTTACTAACTGTAGTTCCATCCCCATCATCTTGTAGATAGTAACTAGTAGCTAAAGTTTTATCAGCTATTATAGGAATAGACTTATTATCTGATGGATAGTCTGCTAAATAGTCCTCAGTCTCTACTATGTCACTTGTTTTACTATCAAAAGAGAATATCCTTCTATGTCGTAAATCATATGTTATATCTAACCCTTTTCTTAGCCTTTTAATACCTAATATTGATTCATTGTTTGATCCCTCTTTATTTTTGTTGGATAAATATAAAGGGATAGTCTTGCTTTCTCTGATCATAGAGTAGAAGTTTTTAAAGTTATATTGATTTTTATTATCAATAAAAAAGAAGAATGGTGACTTATTAGCTGAGTTAGAAAATGCAAATGGAAGAAGATTCTCATTTATAAAGTCCACTTGATTTTTAAGTAGTTGATACCATGACTGATTATTTCCTGTCTCGTCAATATTGAACTTTGCAAATGGGAAGCTACCTGCTAGAGATTTTACTATAGATGAAATCTTATCTTTAAAATGCTTTGAAGCTATTTCTTGTTTATCTTTAAACTCATGTATTAGTCGTACTTTTACATCACCATTTACTAGTCCTACTGTTAGACTTTCATCTAGTGTATCATCTTTTACTATAAAAGGATTGGTTATTGACTCATCTCCAAATCCTATAGTAAGCTCATACTTTGCACCTTCTATAGTGAATAACATATCTTGTAGTATACCTATAGAGTCATCTAGTATGAACTCCCCTTTTGGATATGTTTCATATATTGAGTCCTCTATACTAAATGAGTAGTTTGAAGGTAGCATTTCTAGTGATGTTCCTTCAAATTTAAAATCGATGTCAAAGTTTTCTTGATATTCCATACTATAATAGTACTTTTAGTAAATTAACCTCTCTCTAACTTAACTTTATTTGATCTCAAAAATCTGTCAAGATCCTCTTTACTCACTAATTTAATCTCTTTTCCTATCCATCTGTCATCCATTTCAAACAATCCATTAAACCATTTTATCATTGGTAAATAGTAATTAGTACTACCGTAATGTTTTAGAATAAATATATCAAATCTATAGACTTCATCTTCACTTAGTGTCCAATCTAATAATATATCTTGAGGTTTAAAATCATTGATAGGAAATGTAAGAATATCAATTCTCGGTATTCCGTTTGAGTCTACTTGACTATCTGAATCGGTCATTAACATATATCTTGATTTACTCATATCTTCTTAACTCCTTTTTAAAGTGATAGTTCTTTAATCATCTTATCATTAACAATATCTAGTGTAGAAATATCTATATCTAATTTACAGCTTATAGGATATCCTTCGGAGTCTTCTTGTAATGAGTATGTAGGTATTACATTTTTAATTATACATTGACTAAGATTTAGATAGTTTCCTATTGATATAGATACAAAACCTTTACCACTATCTACGTCAAACCAATTTTTAATATCAATATTATAGTTGTCTTTAAGTTCTTTAATTTTACCGTCTCCTAAAATAGCTGAAATACTAGCTCCGGGAGGCACTAAGCCCCATCCGTTTTCTTTAAGATGAGGTACACTATAAGCAATTAAACTCTTTGCTGGTTCTGCTACATCTAGTTTACCAGATGTCACCATATGTAAACTTACACTTAACTTCAGCTCTACAGGACTTGATCCTCTCCATACTTGAAAACCTTGTTGTCTAAACCCTGCTGGAATCTTTCCCTTAGTAGCTGAACTAACTAGACTTATTGCACTTGCTATTCCCCCACTTAGTAGTGGTTGATAATCATTACTAATACCAAGAGATATATCACTCTCAAGAATTAAGTCTTTTCCTAGGGCTAAGTCTGTTTCCTTCTCACTAGAATCTCTTATATATACTAATCCTCTTTTTATCATTACTGTGCTACTCCTAACATTCTAACAGCCTCTAAACTGGTAGTTCCTTGATTACTATAGACATTAGTTCCCATAGATTTTTCTTTCATTACACTTAGTAACTCTTTTAATATTGAGTTTGTTTTGCTATTGTCTACTGTCATATTGTTTGTATTACTCATATCTGGCATTTTAACAATTGATCTAGGATCATTCTT
>JAQICV010000075.1 GCA_027858315.1 Candidatus Woesearchaeota archaeon | reverse complement strand
AAGTCCTTCATGTTCAACTTTTTCTAACTCTGGATATTTCTTCAGAACATAATTAAAATCTTTCTTTATTACTGCAATATCAAATAAATAATACTTTACTCCTTTTTTATAATCTAAATTTATATTTTCCCACAAGGCACTCTCAACTTTATACCACTCTATATTTTTTTCTTTACAATAAGCAATCAAATCTAAATATTTTTCATTTAATTCATCAGAAATAAAATCATTATGTTGAATGCTTTTCCAATGTGCATTTTCCTTTTCAACAAGATTTTTAAAAATAGTTAATTTATCCTTTAGTTCTTTCATAGATAAAATCAAAATTTAAAACTATATAAATTTATTTAAAAAGAAAATCAGGGGTGACTACATAAAATCAAAGTTTCTTATTTTGTAGTCACCTTCTTAATCATCTTTCCATACTGTGAGATTAAAAATCTTAAAGTAGGCTTAATTTCTTCTGAATCAGAATATAATTTTAAAGTATTATAATATTCTCCTCTATTCTCTAAAAAAATATTAATTGGAGGATAATTATTTCTAATTAATATAAAATTTAACAATAATCTTCCAATTCTACCATTTCCATCTTGAAAAGGATGAATATGTTCAAACTGATTATGAACAATAGCCGCTAAAACTAATGGTTTGAAAAAAGTCTTGTGTTCTTCATACCAGGTAATTAATTCTTCCATTTCTGATAAAACTAATTCTTTTGGAGCGCCCCTATGAACTATATCTCCTAATGAATTTTTAATTACAACTTCAACATCATCTCTAAACTTACCTGCAAAGGATTTAGTTTCTTCAAAACATAGTTTGTGTAATTTTAAAATTAAACCTAAAGATAAATCTTCTTTTGTTTCTCTGATACAATCAACTGCTAAAGATAATCCTATAGTTTCTTTTTCATCCGAGGTTTTAGCTTCATGTTTTTTTTCTAAGATATTTCTAACTTCATTTTCTAAAACTGTTGAACCTTCAATTGCATTTGTATTAAATACGAAATCTTCTTGGAATGTTTTCCATTGGTCTTTAGTTAAATGTGAAATTTTAATTTTTGAATCGTATTTATTTAATTGTTCAATCTGATTTTTTGTTAAAGCAAAATTAAATATTTCTGTTTTTAACTCTTCAATTTGTGATAAAATATATTTTTCTGCTTCTTTAGATAATTTCTCAAGTTCTTCAGGAGAAAGATTCAGTCCCAAATATTTTCTTATACTTTTAACTTTCTTTCCATCTCTAAATTTATGAGATAAATAATATTTAGTATTTTCTCCAGATTTTCTTTTTTCAACAAACATAATATATAATTAGGTGACTACAATTTATAAAGTTAATGATATTTGTAGTCACCCAAATCTTGTTTTTTACTCAAAGTCATAGGCTTATTTCAGTTAATATAAAAAATATCGTATATACGATATTATTGAAAACAGCTAAAAATGGGAAGAATCAAGAAAAATAAAATTTTAATCTCTATGAAGATTGATGTAGAATTAAAAGAGATTTTAGACAAGAAGAAATATAATAAATCAGCACTTATAAACGCTCTACTGTGGAAATACGTAGGAATGCAAAACAACCTTTCTCTCATCTCCTCTCCCATTTCCCCCATCTCTATGACGGGAGTTGAACCCGCGACCTCGACATTACCAATGTCGCGCTCTACCACTGAGCCACAGCAGCAACTGATGCTCTACCACTGAGCTATTTTGTATTGCAAAATATTCCAAAAATGAATTTGTCATTTTTGATATACAGCAGCGCTATACTTATTTTAATTTTCTTTCTCTTTTAAATTTTATGTATTTTCAATAAATTTTTAAATGGCTCTTTAAATTATACATTATGAAACGATTTTTTGTGAAGTTGAGGAATTATTTATTTTTGAAAAAAATAAAAATTTCCGATGAGAGAAAGAAGTTATTATATAGAAAAGTTTTTATTGTAGTTTTTTTTGTTTTGTTTAGGTCTTTTTTTATTCCTTTAGTGATTGATAGTATTTTTCTTGTTATTTTTGATTTGATGCTTTTTTATTTTACAATAAGTCTTGTATCTGATATTATTAGAATAATTATTACTTCGAGTTATCGTAAGAGAAATAAATTTAATAGTAATCATTATGATAATTTTATTATTGGAATTAACCATTTGTTTTTCATTATTCATCATTTTAGTTTTTTTATTGTTTTTTTATTTTATTTTAATGTTGATATTATTAAATTTTTGACAATCTCTGGTTTATTTTTTGCAGGTATAGCTTGGGTTTTTAAAGATCATTTTGTAAATATTATTAATGGTTTGATTATTATGTTTTCAAAGAATTTTAATATTGGTGATTATATTTCATTTGATGATACGAAAGGTATTATTCAAAATATCACATTCATATTTACTGAGATTAAAACTGATGAAGGAGATATTACTTATATTCCAAATTCTGTTTTGCTTTCAAGGGAAATAATTAATTATAGTAAAACTAAAGTTAAGAAAATAACTTATAATTTTGATCTTGAAAAAAAAATATTTAAAAAGATAAAGCATTTTGAAAAGTTTATTTCAAATAAAATTTTGAGAGAATTCGAAGGGCGTGTGTTAACTGAGGATGTCTTTATTCGTTATGTTACTTTAAAAGTTGATAGAATTAACTTAAATATTGAAGTTTCAGTAAAAACTTATAATTTTGCAATTGAGGAATCTATAAAGAATTTTTTGTCAAAAGAGATTATAATATATGTTGCAAAATATGGTTAATATAATATTTCAATACATTTTATAAATGCTTTATTATTAATTTTAATATGTTGGATTATCTTTTGATTCTGAAAGGGAATAATAAAGAGCTAGCAATAGCTGAATTTGAAACTTTATGGAAGGTTTATTTTAATGAAGAAATAAGGCTTGATGAAGTGAAGAATGTAATTTATAAGTTTTCATCAAAGAATTTAATTGAAGATAATCATGAGATTTTATCAAGATTGACATATACTAATATTTTAGTTAAAATTTTGTCTTATCATCAGAATTTAGAAGATTTGAAAAATAATTTGCCTGATTTGAAAGAGTATGATGGTAAGAAGTTTAAAGTAAGATCTCATAAGTCAAGAAGGAATTTTAAAAGTGAAATTAGTGAGAGTGAATTAGCAAAAGTTTTGTGGAATTCTTTTGATAATCCTAAAGTTGATATTAAAAACTTTGAAGTTGAGTTTAATTTTATTTTTATAGAAGATGTAGAAGAGTTCTATTTTACAGTTAAAATTTATGAGAATGAGAAGGATTATTTGAGAAGGATGCCAAAACTTCGTCCAGTTAAAATGCCTTATACTTTAAAGTCAGATATGGCAAGAGCAGCAATTAATTTACTTGGTATTAAGGAAGGAAAAATTTTAGACCCTTTTTGCGGCATTGGTGGGATTTTGCTTGAAGCTTATGATATGGATTTTGAAGTTATTGGTAATGATATTTCTTGGAATGATTTAAAATACTTTAAAGAGAATTTTGATTATTTTTATCATGGTTCTGATTCTAAATACAAACGGATTCTTGCTGATTCTCAAACGAAGTTTTTGAAGGATAATGTAGTTGATGGTATTGTTACAGATATTCCTTATGGTAAGTGTTCTAGAAGATTGGGCGATGATTTGTATAATAGTTTTTTGAAGAATTCGAAACAGTATTTGAAGAAAGGTTCAAGAATGGTTGTAATTTATGCAAATTTTGTTGAATTTAAGAGCCTGGCACTGAAATATTTTGATGAGATTTTAGAAGTAACTGAGTATATTAATAAAGATTTGACTAGATATATTTTAGTTCTAGAAAATAAATAGTTTTTTAACATTTCATTAATTAGTATTTTTATGAAATTTAGTTATTTATCTGCAGAATCAAGGTTGCTTAAGTTAATTGTTGGTAAGATTCCAAGAGATAAACGAAGTATGGTTTTTCTAAGAGAGATAGATTTTATTAGAAACAATCCAGAAGGATTCTATACTGAATATCAAAAATTATTTCCTGGAGGAAAATTAAAAGATTGTGCAAAGTATTATGCTGAAAAGATTATAACAACTGAAGAGACTGTAGAATGTGAAAGGTTGTTTGCAAATTGTTCTGACAATAAAACCCTCTTTTCTTCTCGGAAGTATTATCAAAAATAGGAATTATTTTCTTTTATCAGGAATAGAAATATTTAAATACTTTTTATTCTAAAAATTTATATGTTATTAAATAAAAATGCGATATCTCCTGTTGTTGCTGTAGCTTTACTTTTAGTTGTTAGTGTTGTTGCAGTTGTAGGATTTCAGAATTGGTATCAGAGTTATTCTTCTACAATACTTGCTGGAGTTGAAGAAGAGGGGGGGGCAACTTTTGGTGCAGTTGGAGTTGAAACTGTAATTGGAGATCAATTATATTTGCTAATTAAAGATGATTTAGTAAGAATTAATAAAATAGAAATAGATTCTATTGATTGTAATATTAATATTAATTTAACTAATGGAGTTCATAATCTTAGTGTTTTTAGTTGTTTAAATGACGTTAAAAGTTCAATTGTTGAAGTTGTTGTATTTACAAATAATAATATTTATTCTAAAAAAGTATATTTGAAAGAAATTAGTAGTAGTTTAATTTCTTATACTGGATATTTAGAAAAATTAGAATTTTTAGAAAATAATTTTATTTATCCAACTTCAATTTATGTTCAAGGAAATTATGCATATGTTACTTCTTGGACTAAAGATGCGTTTAATATTTTAGATATTACGGATAAAGAAAATCTTGAGATTGTTGGGACATATAGAAATTCTTCAATTATAGATTATCCTGATAAGATCTTTGTTAAAAATAATTATGCGTATATTTCATCTATTGGCTCTGATAGTTTGACTATATTTGATATAAGTATTCCAAGTGATATTAGTTTTGTTGGAATTTATGTTAATAATACAATTTTAAATGGTTATACTTCTATTTTTGTTGAAGGAGATTATGCATATGTAACTTCAACAGATGAGGATAGTTTAAGTATTTTGGATGTTAGTGTTCCTAGTAATATTGTTTTAATTGATACTTATATTAATAATAGTGTTTTAGATTATGTGGGTTCTGTTTTTGTTGAAGGAGGTTATGCTTATGTTACTTCAAGAAATAATGATAGTTTAAGTATCTTGGATGTTAGTGTTCCTAGTAATATTGTTTTAATTGATACTTATATTAATAGTACTATTTTAAATGGTGCTGGGGATGTAGTTGTTTCAGGAAATTATGCTTATGTTGCTTCAATATATAGTGATAGTTTAAGTATTTTGGGTGTTAGTGTTCCTAGTAATATTGTTTTAATTGATACTTATGTTAATAGTACTATTTTAAATAGTGCGGGAGATGTAGCTGTTTTAGGAAATTATGCTTATGTTGGTTCATATATGTCGATGAGTTTTTCAGTTTTTGATGTTAGTACTCCTAGTAATATAATATTAGTTGATTATAATTCTAATTTGGGTTTAGTTAATGATATTTTTGTTGATGGTGATTATGTATATGTTACTTCTTATGAAGGAGATCCTTTATTGGCTATATTTAATATTTCAACACCTACCAGTATTGACTTATTAAATCCATTTAATGGTAATTTTGGAATCGGTATATATCCTAATCAAATGTTATTAAATGAAAATTATGCATTTATTATTGGAGATTATGATTCAGGGGATTTGAGTAATCAATTTTATTCTATTGATATTTCAAATTATGATGATTTAATTTATTTAGATGGATATAGAAATTTTAGTATTTTTAGTTCTGCTACAAATATGTTTTTAAGAGATAATTTAATGTACGTTACGTATTGGAATACTAATAGTTTAGGAATATTTAATATTTCAAATCCAAATGATATTATTTTAGAGGGATATTATATTGATTCAACTATTTCAATGCCTAAGGGATTATATTTAGAAGGAGATTATGCGTATATAACTTCTCCTAATTCAGATAGATTAACCATATTAAATATTTCCAATCCTTCAAATATATTATTTGTTAATAGTTTTAATCATGCAGGTTTAGATTATTCTAGAGATATTCTAGTTAAAAATAGTTTAGCATATGTTACTTCTGCATATCAAAACAGTATCTCCATATTCAATGTTTCTGACCCTTTATCAATATCTTTGTTAGATAATTATATTAATAATACAATTTTAGATTTTGCAGAAAAAATAAAAGTTTATGGTGATTATGCATATGTTACTGCAGCTGATTCTGATAGTTTTAATATATTTGATATTAGTAATTCAAGTAATATATATTTAGTTAATAGTTATATTAATTCATCAACTTTAAATGAAGTATCTAATTTTGATATTGCTGGAAATTATGTTTATCTTGGTACAAGTTATGTGATGTCGGGTAATACTTATTTGACTGTTTTGAATATTACTGATCCGTTTTCAATTACTCAAGTAAGTTCAATAATTCACAACTTAGATAATGGGGGGATAAATTCAGTTATAGTTAGGGAAAATAATTTATATGTTTGTTCGAGAAGTGTTTTTTCTGTTTATGATATTGTCAAATAATTTTATTATTATTTACTTCATAATTTTTAAATTAACTATTTATTTTTAATATATTATAGTGATATAATTAATAATATCTTCATATAAACTAATTTCAAATTATTATAAATTAGATTTCTTCATTTGATTGTTCTGATAATAAAACACTCTTTTCTTCTAGAAGGTATTATCAAGAATAGAAATTACTTTCTTTTTTAACTGATTAATTGTAAATACTTCTTTTAAATATATATATCTATAAGTTTCTATGAAAATAGATTATAATCTTAATAAGCAAGTTTTTTCTTATACTCAAATGGATTTAGATGAAATTAAGAAGCTTAATTTTGTCTTATCAAATTCTCGAGGAGACTTTTTAAATTTAGGGTTTTCGAATAACTCTACTAAGTATGAAGGACTTTGTGTTTTGGAGAATAAGACTCTTGATGTGTATAAATTTTTAGATGAGGTTTTGCTTGAAGGTGTTGAAGTTTCAAGTGTTGAATATGGAGGATATTTTGTTAAGAGAAAATTTTTGAGTAAGGTTGAATCTTTAGTTATAGATGAGACTGAGGATGATGAAAAAGTTGAGGAAGTTGTTACTTTTGATAAATTTTATTTAGGTCCTTCAGGTGGAATGATTTATGAAGTTTCAAATTATGAAGGAAGGATTAATTTTGATTTAGATATTAGAAAACTTAATGATTTTGATGAGTGGGGTAGAATCTATGATGTTTATGTTAAAGATGGTGTTGTTTTAGTTGAGTATAAGAAAGAGAAAGAAGATTCCTCTTATAGTGCATTTTTTGGAATTAAAGCGGTTAATTTTTCTTATGATTTAGTTAAGGATTTTGTTAAGAAAGAATATATGTATTCTAAAGTTCGGGAGACTGATTTTGAGAGATATGTTTATCGTTTGATGAGTGTTAATGTTGTTGGTAGTAAGAGGATGATTATTGGGGCTGGTTTTTCTGAGTCAGAAGTTTTTGAGCAGATTTCACTTCTTGATATTCATGAGGGAGAATTAGATAAGTTTGATTCTGTAATTTTTTCAGATTTTATTTCTGAGAGGGAGTTTGAAAAACCTATTACTCAAGATTTTAATGTGGCTTATAAATTATCAAATAATGCTATTTACAGGTTTATGAATAAGGACTTAGTTGGAAATATAAATTTAGGTTCTTATGCTGGATTTTTATGGTTTTCAAATATTTGGGCAAGAGATGAGCTTGTAGGTTTAAGAGCATTTATTAATAATTCCGAGGAGAAGCATGTTAAGGGGAAATTATTTGATTATTTGAATGCAATTGATCCTGAGACTGGAATGATTAGGAGAATTAATCTTGATGGTTCTTATCAAAGTCCTGATGCTTGTTTTTGGCTTGCTAAAAGATTTGAAGATTTCATTTTCCATTTAGATAAGAATTTGAGGTTGAATGATGTTTTGAAAAAAGAGGAGTTAGAAATTGTTTTTTATAAATTTTTGAATTCATTTCATAAACTTGTTGAGAATTATTGGGATAAAGATAATGAACTTTTGAAAGTGAAATTCGGAGATTCTTGGATGGATACCATTGATGTTGATTTTCCACTTGATATTCAAGTTCAGTTTTTGAGCATGGTTTCATTTTTGATTGTTTTAGGAACTCTTATTGGAAAGAAGTCTGAGGTTTCTGAGCTTGCAGATTTTGAGAGTTTACTTAAAGGAAAAATTAGAGTAACTTATTTTAGGAGTGGAGTTTTGTATGGTGAAGCGTATTCAGATAAAATTGATTCTAATGTTTTTTTAGCGTATTATTTTTATCCTGATTTATTTTTGCAGAGTGATTGGGAGCAAATTTTTGATAATTCTCTTGCTCATTTATGGAATTCTTGGGGTGGAGTTTCAACAATTTCTAAGAAGGATAAGAGATATAAAGATGATTATACGGGTGAGAATAATTTGAGTTATCATTTAGGAGATTCTTGGTTTTGGATTAATAATATTGCTGCAATTGTTATGTATGATTTAAATGAGAAGAAATTTAGACCTTATATTTCAAAGATTATGATGGCATCAACTAATGACATTTTAAAATATGGTTCGATTGGTTTTGGTAGTGAGATTAGTTCTTCTTCTAAGCAAAAAGCTGAAGGAAATTTTTCACAGATGTGGTCTTCTTCTACTTATCTTGAAATGATTGATAAAGTGTTTGAAAGAAAACATTAAGTTATTTTTTATTTTTGAATATAAAGTCAAAAAATTATAAATTTTTAATCTTGTTGTGAGTTCTTAAAACTCACAAAGTTTTAAATATGTTTAATATAATTTATTTATATGAATTTGAATAAATCTGCTATTAGTCCAGTTGTTGCAATAGCTTTGTTATTGGTTGTTGCAGTTATTTCTGTTGTTGGTTTTAATTCTTGGTATCAAAGTTATTCTTCTGAGATGTTTAGTGATATGGAACAAAGTGGAAGTACTGATTTTGGTAATGTAGGAGTTGAAGGAGTAATTGATGACCAACTTTATATTAAAAATACTAATTTAGAAAATTTATCTATTGCTCAAATTACTGTTGATGGAGAAGTTTGTTATGAAAATATTAGTTTAGGTTCAGGAATTTCTAATTTTAGTTTGAGTGATTGTTTAAATGTTAGTGGAATTAGAAATACTCCTGATGTTGTAATAATTACTGAGGATATGATTATTAGAGAAACTGTTTATCTAGATGATTCTAGTTTAATTTCTGTGAGTGATAATTTGCCGATTGTTACTAATACATTTATTAGTATTTGGAATGTTAGTATTGATGTTGGAGTTTCAGGATTTAACAATTTGACTCTTCCTTTACAAAGTGATGGTACTTATGATTTCATAGTTTATTGGGGAGATGGAACTAATGATTCAATTACTTCTTATAATCAACCTGAAATCAATCATACTTATGCTATTGGTGGGGAATATCAAGTTAATTTAACAGGACAAGTTGATGGTTTTGCTTTTAATGCTGGGAATGCTTGGGAAGATAATAATGATGATGGTGATAAATTAATTTCTATTAATCAATGGAGTTCTTTAAAATTATCTGATGGAGGAGAACAATTTTCAAATTGCAATAATTTAGAAAGTCTTAGTTCTTTAGATGGACCTAATTTATCTGGAATTACTGATATGGATTATATGTTTTCTTATGATAGTCATTTTATTGGAGATATAAGTAATTGGGATGTAAGTTCAGTTACTAGTATGGTTAGTATGTTTCATGATACTGATTCTTTTAATTGTGATTTATCTATTTGGGATGTTAGCTCAGTTGTTAATATGTAAAATATGTTTTCTACTGCAAATGGTTATTATGGAAGTCTAAGTTCTTGGGATGTTTTTAATGTTGAATATATGTATTATATGTTTGATTATTCTTCTTTTAATGGAGATATAAGTTCTTGGGAAACAGGAAAAGTTACAACTATGAAACAGATGTTTGCTCATTCAAATTTTAATCAAGATATAAATTCTTGGGATGTTAGTAATGTAACAAATATGGATTATATGTTTGATGCTAATCCTACTTTTAATCAGGATTTAAATTCTTGGAATGTTTCAAAAGTTAATGATATGGAATCTATGTTTAGAGGTTCAGCTCATTTTAATGGAGATATTAGTAATTGGAATGTTAGTAATGTTGGAGATTTTTTTCAGATGTTTGATGGAGCACTTGATTTCAATCAAGATTTAAGTTTATGGGATGTAAGTTCTTCTTCTGCTTTAGGGTATATGTTTGATGGATGCCATAACTTCAATCAAGACTTAAGTGGTTGGAATACTAGTAATGCAGTATATATGTACTCGATGTTTAGAGATACAACTAATTTCACAAGTGATTTGAGTTCTTGGGATACTGGAAAAGTTACTACTATGTATGTTATGTTTAAAGGTGCAAATAGTTTTAATAGTGATTTGAGTTCTTGGGATACTGGGAAAGTTACAACAATGGAAGGAATGTTTTTGGGAGCAAGTAATTTTACAAGTGATTTGAGTTCTTGGAATGTTAGTTCTGTTTTAGATATGGATACTTTATTTTATGATGCAATTAGTTTTAATAGTGATTTGAGTTCTTGGGATGTAGATCAAGTAAATGAATGTAGTTCATTTAATACTTCTACTACTTCTTGGGTTTTAGCTCAACCAGATTTTTTGGGACAGGGGTCAGTTTGTACTCCTTGATTTTCCTACAAACTTTTATAAATTAATTTTTATATATTAGTATATGGTTAAAGATAATTATAATAAAAAATATTCTGCATTGATACTAGTGTTTTTTTTTGGTTTGATTATTTTGTATATGCTTAGGAATTTTTTGACACCTATTATTACAGCAGTTATTTTGAGTTTTTTAGTTTATCCAGTTTATAGTTATTTTTTGAAAAAGACTAAAGGTAAAGAAATTTTGAGTGCATCTTTAGTTATTGTTTTTGTTTTATTGGTAGTTTTTATTCCGTTATCTATAGGGGCTAGTGTTGCGCTTAATCAGATTAATAATTTAGATTTGGATCCTGAGGGTTATTCAAAATATGAACAGACAATTTTTGATTTGACAGGGACCGAGATTTCTATTTCTGAAGGAGTTAATAATTTGGGAACTTTATTTAAGAGTGAGGCTAAGACTACTTTGCCTAAGTTTGTTTCTCTTACTTCAAATTTTTTAATATCAGTTTTTGTTATGTTTTTTGTTATGTTTTATTTGATATTGGATAAGGATAAAGTTATCAAGCTTGTTTGTGATATTTTACCTTTTTCAAAAAAGAATTCACAGCATTTAATTTTAGAGAGTGGGAAGGTTACTAGGGCAGTATTAATAGGACAAGTTTTAACTGCAATTATTCAAGGATTTTTAGGAATGATTTCGTTTATTATTGCTGGAGTTTCAGGAGCATTCTTTTGGGGTTTTATAATGATGATTTTATCTGTTATACCTGTAATTGGAGCATTTTTAATTTGGGTTCCTGCAGGAATCTTTTTACTTATTGAAGGACAGATTTGGCAAGGTGTTTTTGTTTTAGTTTGGGGAGTTGTTGTTGTTTCAAATGTAGATAATATTGTTCGACCAAAACTTGTTGGCAAATTTGCAGATATTCATCCACTTGAAGTATTTTTAGGAGTTATTATTGGTCTTTCAACATTTGGTATGATTGGTATAGTTTTAGGTCCTCTAATTGTTTCTTTGTTTAAAACTTTGATTAAAGTTTATCATCAGGAGTATTTTGTAGCTTGAGCTTATTTTTTTTATCAAAACCTTTTTAAATACTTAAATTCATGTTTAAATACACAATGAGGAAGATAAAAAAATCTGCTTAACGATTTTTTTATCTTTATCATTCTTTTTAAAAATGAGAAAAGATGCAGTCACTCACTTGAGTTCGTTCGGTATCTTTTCTTATTATATATAAAAATGAGAAAAGATGTAGTTGAAAAATTAGCAGCGTTAATTACTGCGGCCTTTGGTCTGGTTGCTGCTCTTGCATGGAATGATGCAATTAAGTCTATGTTTGCAGAAGGTGGAGTTCTTTATTCTTTAGCTTCTAGTGGTCCTTGGATTTATGCAATACTTGTAACTGTTTTGGCAGTATTTGCGGCGATTTGGATTGGAAATGTTGCAGCTAATGCAACAAAATAAAAATTTCTAATTGAAATTTTTAAGTTTTATTTTAGGTTGTTACTCTTACTTGTTTAAACAAATGTTTAAAAAGTAAATCATTATTTATTTTTATGAATTTTAAGAAAGCAATATCTCTAGTTGTTGCTATAGCATTACTTTTAGTTGTAAGTGTTGTTGCAGTTGTTGGGTTTCAAAATTGGTATAGTAGTTATTCTAGTGAGATGTTTAATAATCTGGAACAAAGTGGAAGCAATGATTTTGGTGCAGTTGGAGTTGAAGCAATAATTGGTGATCAATTATATGTGAAAAATAGTAATTATGATAATTTAATAGTTTCTAAAGTTATTGTTGATGGTGAAGTTTGTTATACTAATATTAGTTTAGATTCAGGGATTTCTAATTTAAGTTTAAGTTCTTGTTTAAGTGGTGGAGTTAGTAGTTCTACTCCTGATGTTGTCATTATGATGGAAGATAAAATTGTTCGAGAAACTATATATGTTGAAGATGTTAGTTTAAGTGGAAGTGTTGTTTTAGTTTGTAATGCAACAACTCCTGAAGGT
Organism: Candidatus Woesearchaeota archaeon; assembly: GCA_027858315.1. Taxonomy (NCBI): domain Archaea; kingdom Nanobdellati; phylum Candidatus Woesearchaeota; species Candidatus Woesearchaeota archaeon. Next base: position 47,134 of record JAQICV010000075.1, on the reverse strand, counting down.
TTTCAAGAAGGAGATGGAAGTTTAGGGAATCCGTGGAAGATATGTAATTGTTCTCAGTTACAATTGATTGGACAGTCTTCTTCAGTTTTATTGGGGAATTTTTCACTTATTCAAAATATTGATTGTTCTGACACAATTAATTGGAATGCTGGATTAGGATTTGATCCTTTAGGGAATATAGGGGTACACTTTAAAGGGAGTTTAGATGGAAATTATAAATCTATAATGGATTTATTTATTGATAGATCCTTAGAAGATAATGTTGGATTATTTGGAGTAGGTGAAAATGGTTATATATTTAATCTTTATTTAAATAATGTTAATATTACTGGCAAAGATTTTGTTGGTGCTTTAATTGGGTATGATTTTGCTTCAACTATAGATTTAATAGTTGTGTCTGGAGTTGTTCAAGGTAATGATTATGTTGGTGGTTTAATTGGAGGTGTTAATTAAAATGAAAAATTTATTTAAGATTTCATGGATTTTTGTTTTTTTGTTAATTATTCAATTCAATTTGAGTTTTAGTGTTGGATTTTCCGGTAGTATGATTAATAATTCTTATTTTAAAGGAGAAGTAATTTCTACTGGAGATAGTGTTGGAGGATTAGTTGGACTTTTAAATTCTAATGGAGGATATATTGCTAATTCTTATTCTATTTCTACTATTTCAGGAAATGATAAAGTTGGAGGTTTAGTAGGGTATTTATTTGGAGATATAGAGAATTCTTATTCAATTAGTAATGTTTCTGGAGTAGGTTTAGAGTTGGGAGGATTTATTGGCAATAATTTTATGGGAGTTATTACTAATTCATATTATAATAATGTATCTGGAAATCCTAACTTAGCTGTAGGCTTAGAACAAAATGGACAAACAGTTAGTGCTAGACAAAATGAAATTTCTTATTTTTATGGAAATTCTAATGAACCTATGATTTCATGGGATCCTACTGTTTGGAGTTTTAATCTTGGCTCTTTACCAAAATTTTTTTGGGAATAATTTTTATTTTTTCTAGTAGTTACAAACTCTTTAAATAATATTAATTTTTATTTATATTATGTTTAAAAAATCTGCAGTCACTCATTCTTCGTTCGGTACAAAGAAATCAAAGATTTCTAGTACTGATAATTTTCAATTATCATGTACCATTTTTTCTAAAACCAAAAAGGGAATATCTCCAGTTGTAGCTATTTCTTTACTTTTAGTTGTTAGTGTTTTTGCTGTTGTTGGTTTTAATAATTGGTATAGTTCTTATTCTAGTAATCTTTTAGATGATGCACAAATTAAAGGTGATCTTGATTCTATGTATTCTGGAATTAATACTTTGATTGATGGAAATCTTTATTTTAATAATCCTAGTTCGGAAAATTTGAGTATTTTAAAAGTTACTGTTGGTGGAGTTGATTGTAATATTTTAGAAAATATCGAAAGTGGTTTAGGTGAAATAGATTTAAGTTCTTGTTCTGAGGATTTGAATGGAAAGTATGATGTTAAAGTTTTTACAGAGGATGAAATTTATACTAAAACTTATAATTTTGATTATGATTGCCATGGCTATTGTACTTCTTTGAGTTTTATGATTGATTTAGGCAAACTTAGTGGAGAACAAGTTAATTTTCAAATTAATTATACTACTGATGATTTTAATTTTTCAGGTATTGGTTTTACTGAAAATTATATTGGTAGAGTCATTTGGAATACTATTGATTATGGTGCTTATATAATGAAAATACTTGCAGTTGATTTGGATGAAGATGGAATTAGTGATGAAGTTCTTGTAGCAAAATCAGGACGAATGTATGCATTCAATGAAGATGGTAGTGATTTATGGGATACAGGAATCTCAGGTGGTTATATTTATGATTTCGAATTATTTGATTATGATAATGATGGATTTAAAAATGATTTAATTGTCCCAGTAGTTAATGGTGATGTTCATATATTAAATAAATCTGGAGGAATTGAGCAAATTTTGGATTTGACTTCAGATGATACTATTTTAGTTGAAAATTGTGAATTTGATGGAGATGGATTAAATGATGAATTTACTATAACTAATAATTCTCATGTTATAGGTTTAGATAATGATTTCTCTATTTTATGGACTGAGTATTATGGTGCATATGGGAAAGAAATTGAATGTAATGATATGGATAAAGATGGTTTTGATGAATTGGGTATAGCTACTTATACGGGCTCAACTAATTATTTTTTTTTGATTAATTATACTGGAGATCAAATTTTTAATACTACTTCATTAGGTAATGGTTTGTATTCTATAGCATTTGTTGATTGGAATAAAGATGGGTTTGATGATGTCGCATTCTCAGGATTTGAATATATTAGATATTATGATTATTTAGGTAATGAATTATATAGTAATGGTGCATATTCGACAGAGTCTAATTTAGATAAGGTTAATGAGATGTATAAATTTGATTATGCTAATGATGGAGTTTTTGAAATTTTAATGGGGAATACTTTGTATGGAGGTGGTCCTTCATATTTGTCGATTTATAATGGAACGGAGTTTATTGATTATGTTGAAATTACTTCGGCTGAAATTGATGCAATTAGTATTGAGATTGGAGAAAATATATATGTTGGTTTGGAAAATGGTGAGGTGCATTCATATGATAAAGAATTAAATTTTTTATGGAAATATGATTTAGGAGATGGTGATGTCGGACCGGTTAATATTTATGGTAAAGGTGATGGTTTAGATTTATCTGATATTAATGGGGATGGACAAGTGGATTTGCTTGCAGTTGAAAATCAAGGTGTTGGATATATTCTTCAAGATGTTGATTGTGAAATTCAATTTTTTGATGGAACTTATGATTTAGATTGGAATAATTCTATTAATCAGTGGCAATATAATAGAACTTTTGCTTTAAGTGGAACTTATGATTATACTGTTTTATGTGGTAAGAATAGTTATCAATCTCAAAGAAAAAAAGGTAGTGTTTTGATTAGTTGATTTGTTTTACCTTAATTTATTAAAACACACTTAACAATTTATTTCATAAATTCTTAGTTGTTTTATCTTAATTTGTTAAAACACATCATAAATGTTTCACAAGATTTTTGTTGTGAGGATTTAGGTTTGAATTCTTTTACTACTTCAAATATTTCTTTTGCTTTTTTTTTAACATTTGGTAAATCTTCGCCTTCAAATGATTTGAATAGTAGTTTTCCACCTTGTTTTAAGTGTTTTTTACAGAATTCAATTGTTATCATATTTAATTTATGGGTTCTTCCTCTGTCTACTTGTGAGTTTCCACTAAATTCTGGTGCCATGTCAGATAGGACTAAATTAAATTTTTCGCCTTCTTTTAGGTATTCTTCAATGTTATTAAAGTCATCTTCAATTATTTCTATTTTTTCAGAGAATTCTTTTTGTTTTTCGATTTCTAATAAATCGATGCCAATTATTTTTCCAGTTTTTAATGTTTCGTCGATGTATTGGAGCCATCCTCCTGGTGCAGCTCCTAAGTCGATAATTGTATGTCCTTCTTTTAGTAGTTCATATTTTTCGTTTAATTGTTTTAATTTAAAATAAGATCTTGCACGAACTTTTTTCTCTTTTGCTTGTTTGAAATATTGTTCTTTATTTCTTTTTTTTATGTATTCTGGAATAGTCATATATTTAAGTAAGAAGAAGTATAATATAAAACTGATGGAAATTTTTTAAAATTTAGAGTAAAAATTAGTTTAATTGTTTTGATTAAATAATTTTTTCACTAAATGGTAGAGGTCTTTTAGCATTGTAATGTTTAAGATTATTATTATTAAGTATATTAACATTAGAATATTTCCTGCAATATAAAATGTTCCATTGATGTATTCAATTATTCTTACTATTATGTTCATTATAAATAATATCGTTATTGTTAATAATGAGATTCTTAGTAGATTTTTTTTTGTTCTTGAATATGTTGTAATATAGGATAAATTTGCAAATAATTGTGCAAGGAATAATACAAATATTAGAACTATAGGTTGCCAAATTGTTTTAAAGTATTCTTTTGAATATTCAAAAGCATTTAGTCCAACACTTGTGTAGATGTATGCTACATTTAATGTTGCGATAAATATTACTAAATTGTATATGATTAATTTTGAGATTTTCATTTTTATATTTCGTTGTTATTGAATAGCCAGTTAGCAAATGAGTTACTTTTTTTTTTGTTTTTGATAGTTATTTGTTTTTTTATTGGAAAGTTTAATTTTTCGGCATTTGCATCCAATTTATGGTAAAATTCCATTTTTTCTAATTCTTTTTGAATTTTTAAAATCTTTTTTTGTGTTTTTAGATTGTATTCTTCAATTGATATTTTTTCTATCTCATCCAAATTTTCTCTTATGCCTTTTATGTTATGCAATATGATTTTTTGGTTTAATTTGTTTTGCATATTATTTTGTTATTTTTATAATTTATAAATTTTTGTTTTTTGTTATTTTGGAGTGATGATTAATATTTTAAGTAAATTTTATAAAGAGTTTGTTGGTTATAATTATATAAATAATTTTTTATTGTTAACTTACAGGAGAAATTCTTTAAATGAATTTCGAGTGTAGTCAGACTTTGCTTGTTAGCACCTTATTTAGTTAGAGTGCAAATTGTGGGTTTGTTAAAAATTATATTGTCGACTTAGCTCAGTTGGTTAGAGTGCCAGACTCATAATCTGGAGGTCCCGAGTTCAAGTCTCGGAGTCGACACTTTTCTTGGGACTTTGGTCCCGATACGACATATTCTTCTTATTAAAATAATTTGTGGATAATTCAATTAGTTTTAATTAGTTTCAATTTTTGGAGTCGACACTTTTTTTTCGTATTTTTTGTTAATTTTTATGTTTTTTAGTGGTTAAATATTTAGTTGACACTTTTAGTGAATTGAGTTCTTTTTGCACTTATAACTCAAAAACTAGTTTTTCTTCTTTCAAGTGACAATTTTTGACTACTGTCAATAGTAACATTTATAAATATAGATTTATTTGATAATGTAGATTAAATATTTAAAATGGGAGACCAACAATATGAGAACGATTATTTGGAGAGGAAGAAGAGACTTAGAGTTCTTCACCAAAAGTTGAAAGATACTAAAGAAGTTCAAGAAATTTATCATAAAATTATGGGGTCTAGTCAAGGTGAAATGGACTCAGATACTGAGGATCCTAAATCTAAGTAATTTTATTTTTACTTGTTAGTTACATATAAATATTATATAGTTTTTTTAGAAATGTTTTGTTATGAAAAGTATATTAAAAGTATTTTTAATGTTAATTTTTTTTTTGATGAGTGTTACTTTCGTATATTCTGCAGATTTGACTTGTTGTTTTGATGGTGATATTTTTAGAGTTTCTTCTTTGGGTTGTGGAGAAGGAGAATTTGATGTTGGACAAACTTTACAAGTAGGAAATAATTTGTGTGATTTTAGTTCTATGAGGCAAGTTTGTGAATATAATTTGGATAATCAAATTTATTGTAATTTTTTAGGATATGAGATATATGATTTTGATTGGTATCCTACTTTTATTCAGGATGAAACTGGTTTGAATGTTGATGATTATTGTAATTTGATTCCTTATGTTGATACTTGTGTTGGGGATTTGAATCCTTCTGGTGCTATTGGCTCTGATCCTGATAACACGAATAATCCTACCGGTAGCACTATTGGTGATCCTTTAGATATTGCAATTCCTACTGATACAGAACTTTTAGAAATTTTAGATGTAGAACTTAGGAAGTTTTGTTCAGATACTGGAGGTCCTTTTGGTTTTTTCTCGAATGAACAAAGTTGTAACGGATTAGTTGATCAAAATGGCGAATTTCCTTGTTTGTATAATCCATATTTAGCTGGCGAAGTTTCAATTTCTGCTGTTGAAGCTACTCCAGGTCTTGGATATATGGAAGAGGGGTGTGTGCCTAAGACTTCAATTAATAGGTGTTACGATTATAAAACTGAAATTAATTGTAATGAAAATATTATTTTCGGTAGTGATTTTAGTACTAATGATTTAGCTTTACAAAATTGTGTTTGGGTTCCAACTAATGATTTTTTAGATTCTAATACTTATTTTGAGGTTGATTCAGGTATTTGTATTTCTGATGCAATTGATGAAATGAAGAATTATGATTTGAGTAAGTTTGTTGATAGAAATAATTTGCTTATTAATCCTAGTTTTGAAATTAATGGAGATACTAGTTGGTCTGTTTTGAGTAGAATTGATGGTAGGGAAGATTCTTTTAATGGATATTCATATGCTAGAGTTGATCCTGGAGTTACTTTGGGACAGGGAATTGAAAATTTAGGTGAGAGAATATCTTATGAGACTCTTTTGTACATTATGACAAATGAAGATTTTGCTCAAGGAGATGAACTTAGAGTTTTAATTACTGAAATTGATAGTGATGGAAGTCTTCTTCCTAGTGAATTTATTGTTGATTTGTCTTCTTTTAATGGTTCGAATGGAATTTTTAAGAAATATGTTATTTTTCCTAATCATGTTGTAAATGAAGGAACAGTTGGCATTAATTTTGAGATTTCTTCGGATGTTTTAGTTTATATTGATGCGGTTTATTTTGGTGTTGATGATGTTAAGTTTACGACAGGTAATAATGGTTTATTTGAGCCACTTGAGATTATCCCTTCTGAGGCATCTTCTTGTGGAGTTTGTTTTGATGAAAAAAATTTTAATTTTTGTACTCAAGAAAAGTCTGATTTATTAGGTGATTGTTCTTATATGGTTGATAGTTTGTCACAAATTTATGAGTCTGATTTAGAAGATGATAATTATTTGGGGTCTGAGATTGATGGTGGAAATCCATATCTTAATAATTTTTCTTCACAGTCTTTAGCTAATTCTTTAGTTTTTTGTGAACTTTATGTTACTCAAGATACTTGTGAGGATCCGAATAGTTTTTTGAATTATGTTGTTGATTATTATCATTTTGAATCTGGTGCTAATTTGTGTAAATGGAATGATATTTATGGTTGTTTCAAAGATTCAGATAATTCTAATGGACCTGATACCATTTTGAATGGAGAAATTTATCATAGAGTTCCTGGTATTACTTATGATAATTATGGTGTAGATTTTTTCCCATTTTATAATAGGAGTAGATATGCTTCTTTACCTTCCGATTTTGAATTTGCTTGTGATTATTTATCTCCAGAATTTTATGTTTCATTTGAAGCACAAGATGAAGATTTAAATAAAATTTATGTTACTGATAGCTTTCCTGAGAATGTTTTAGGGAATGTTATTTTTGATGTTTTTTCTTATGATTTAAGTCTTGAGTCTTGTAGTCCATTTGATGTTTCTAAAAAAATTTATATTGATTATGAGGTTGTGAATTCTGTTTCTAATAGTTCATTTAGATTTGTTCAAGGTAGTGTTTTTAATCAAAGAGATTTAATTCAAAATTTTTTTGTTGATATTCATGGTAATACTATTTTAGAGGAAGGAGTTAATAGTTTTAGAATTTATGCTAGAGACCAGTCAGGAAATGTTGGAAAGATTAGAAATTTTGATTTTGATGTTGATTTGTATGGTCCTCAAGTTGTTTTAAATGATATTTCTAATGGTGGTGTTTATGGTCCTTATAGTTCGGATTCACAACTTAGTTTTACAATATTTGATACTAAATCGGGAGTTGTAAATTGTTCTTATGATTTGGATGCTAATGGTGATATTCCTCTTGATTTTTATAATTCTTCGGGGGATTTTTTAGATTTTGCAAGTCCTAATGATTATTCAGGTTCAAGCTTTATGTTTGATTTGCCTATTTATAATAGTTCTCTTAGTGGAGATTATTATGCATTGACTATTAGTTGTGAAGATGTTTTTAGACAAACTGCAAGTGAGACTTATATTGTTAGTGTTGATTATGATACTTCATTTGTTTTGATTTCTCCTCAAGATCTTTATGGTTTGGATGAGCCTTATTTAGTTAGTAGTGGTTTTATTAATTCAGGAGATAATTTTTGGGCAGTTTCTGCAGATACAGGAATTTCTAGTTGTTCATTTGATTTTACTGGAACTGATGGTAGTGGTTCTTTGAATTCGGAAGTAATTATTGGACCTTTTGATATGTTCAGTTATAATTTTGATTCTTATATTAATATTTCGGGAAGTTTTGATTTTGCAAGTGATGGTATTAAAGATTTTACAGCTTTTTGTTTGGATGTTAATGGTAATAGATATGAGGAGAATTTGAGGTATTATTATGATACTGCATTTCCAGTTTTAGATGATTTCAATTTAATTGATGTTTCTTCAAGTAATAATAGTGTGGCATTAGTTGGTTCAGATTATTATACTAGAAGAACTGATAGGTCTGAACTTACTTTACATAATGTCTTGAATTTGAGTGTTGATGGTACACTTTCATGGATGTCTGAGAATTCAGAGGATTATAATATTAGTAGTTGGAATGGTTCTACTTTTAAGACTATAAGTAATGCTGATTATTTTCCTTATTTGAAAAATGATTCAAAAATTGGACAAATTTATATTGATGATTATGTTGATTTGTATAATTATAATCTTGAGACTTCGGAAGATAATTTGTATGAGAGGAGATATAATGTTGAATTTGCAGATAAAGCTGGAAATATTGGTAGTTCACAGCTCAGTTATTATTTTGATGATTCTATGCCTGATTTTGTTTTTAGTGGAGATATTTTCAAGAATGGAGATTTGTATACTGGTGAGACTGATCCATTATTTGGTGTGAGTTTTAATACTCCTGATTATAGAACTTGGAATTGTGATGTTGAAGTTTTGCATGAGGGTTTAACTTATATCGGTAATTATGATGGTGTTAATTCTATGAGTTTTAGAATTAGTGATGTTATTGGAGCTTCTTTTGAGTTTAATGCAGATTCTTCCTTAGATATTGGATTTAGTTGTGTAGATATTTATGGTGTTGAGTTAAATAATGTTTATACTTTGAAATTTGATAATACTCCTCCAATTTTAGATAGGATTTATCTTGATAATGGTAATAATATTTATTTGGCTAATGCTGGAAATAATGTTGTTTATAATGCGGTTATAGATAAACTTGTTTTTGATTTTGAAGATACTGGCGAAGAAGGTTATGAGTGTTTTTATGGATTTGAAGAACTTGATTCTCATTCTATATGTTCTGATGATGTGTATGAATATAGTGATTCGGTTGGCTCTGAGAGTTTGACTTTCAAGACTGGTGATTTGGATATTTTAGATGAGACTCAAGAGAGTATGTGTTATAGGGATAGAATTGCTTTGACTCCTGTTTTGGAGAGTTTTAGAGATAGAGAGAAAACACTTTACTCAAAGATTAATGTTCAAGCAGAATGTTTTGATAGAGTTAATTTATCTACTGGAGTTTATAGTTTTGAAGTTAATGTTAATTATGTTGCTGGAAATAGATTTGTAGATTTTGATGTTGAGTATAATCTTGATAGTGCTAAATTTGTTGCAAGGTCTATGACTCCTTTTGATAGTGTTGTTGTATCTTTTGATGATAATGGTCAAGATGTTTTGACTTATATGGTTGCAACAGGTGAAGAAGATGGATTATTCATTTATTCTACTGATGGTGATATTTCGGGAATTGATGAAGGTTTTAGTCCACTTAATATTTTTGCAGTTGGTTTTGGTAGTGATGGGAGTATTTGGGATAGAATTACTACTGATCTTGTGATTGATAGGACTCCTCCTGTTATTGATTTTAGTTTTCCTGATGCTAATTCTAATGGTGAGGTTTTCTTTAAAGATTTTCAGATTATTTTTGATGTTTATGATGAGGGTGGAAGTTCACTTTTTGAAGTTGAATTATTTTTGGATGGAGATTTGATTTATTCGGGTAATAACATTTCAGAGTATGATTCATCTAATTTGTATGAACCTGATTTTACTAAGAATCATTATTCAATTGATAGGTCTAATTATTTTGGTAGTGTTATCTTTGCAAATGGGACTATTAATGGAGTTTATGAGTTTGAGGTTGTTGCAAAGGATGGTTTTGGTAATGAAGTTAATGTTACTAAGACTATTTTAGTTAAGGATGGAGTTGGTATTAGATTAATTGATTCTGATTCTGCTTTGGTTGATTTTGATAGATTTTCATGGATTACTAAATTTAATGCACCTGTTTTGAATTTTGAGACTTCAAAGTCAGTTATTAGTTGTAATATTAAACCTTTATATGATGATGTATGGATTAAATTTTATTCAGAAGATGAGCAGCGTTTGAGTATGACTCAATCAGGTATAGAGATTTCAGACTTTAGTTACGATTTATCTACATTTAATGAGGGTTCTTATGATTTGAGTCAAGGTGACCAAAAAGATTTTGATATATTAATTCAATGTAATAATGGGACTCAAGTTTTCAATTTTACTAGGACTTTAAGTTTGATTAACACATTGCCTGATTATGTTTTGAGTTCGAGTGAAGGTTTTTTGATTAATAATGAACCTTATGAGACTAATTTAGAGGTTTTAAGTGTTGGGCCATACAAATACATTACTTGTGCATATTCTGTTGATGGATCTCCTTTTATTGATTTTAATGGAGGAATCTCTTATAGATTTGTTGAGAGTTTGAGTTTTGCGAATTTTGCACAAGGAACTTATAATATTGATTTGAAATGTGCTGATAAATTGGGAACTGAAGGTCCTTTGAAGAGTTATAATTTTATTGTTAATCAAGATGTTGCTACAACTTTTGAGGATATTAAGTTGACTAATGGCGCTCTTGATTATGAATTGGTTGATAATACTTTTTATGTTGATACTTTAGATGGATTTGGGTTAGAGTTTAAAGCAAATAAGAATGATTTGGCTTGTAGTTATTATGTTGAAAAATATATAGGTAATCCGATTACTAGTTTATTTACTTATTTTATTAACTTGTTTGTGGATAATACTGAGGATTTGAGTTCTAGTTCTAATCCTTTTGTTTATTTGGTTAGTTCAGGAATTAGTTTTAGTGAAGGTGGTAATAATCAATTAATTATTACTTGCGGTGCTGATAATTTCGAGTATAATGTTTTGTATGTTGAAGAGAGTAGTTTTGATTTTGATTTGGTTAAGGTTAATTAATTTTTCAATTTTTTTCAAAAGCTTTAAAAACCAATTCTAATTTTAATTTAATATAGGTTGTGTATATCTATGTATTATATTTATCAATAACAGTCCTGTAGTGTAGTGGACTATCATCGTAGACTTTGGATCTATGGACCCCGGTTCGAATCCGGGCAGGACTACTTTTTTTTTGAATTCTTAAAGAAACATACTTTCATTTATTCTTTTGTTTAACAAAAACCTACAGTCACTCAATTCTTTTGCTGAGTACTTTATTTAAGATAAAGTTTTTAAAGCACTATTAATTATTTTATACTGTATAAATATGTTCCCTGGGAGTAAATCCTATAGGATATGTTTGTTTGTACAAAATCAAAAATCCTCAAAATTGTTGATTTTTGGTCATGGTTTGACAAATTCATGTTAATTAAATTTGTGAACCCATAAACAATAATATACCTGAAAATGGCTAGAACACACGCAAGAGTAAAAGGAAAATCTGGTTCAACAAGACCAGTGATTGCAGATTTATCTTTTGTTACAGTTAAAAAAGCTGATGTTGAAAAATTAGTTTTAGAACTTGCAAAAGAAGATGTTAAACCAAGTATGATTGGTTTAGTTCTAAGAGATTCTCATGGAATTCCAAGCATTAAAAAAATGACTGGAAAATCTGTTGGAAAGATTTTAGAAGATAATAAAATTAGTGTTACAACTATTCCTGAAGATTTAAGTGCTTTAGTTGTTAGAGCTAAAGGATTAAAAAAACATTTAGAGATGAATACTAGAGATACTCATAATAAGAGAAGCCTTCAATTAATTGAAGCTAAAATTAGAAGATTATCTAAGTATTACAAAATTAAAGGTAAGGTCCCTTCAAATTGGAGAATGAATTAAAATGGTGCAGTCAAAAATAAGTTTTTTCGGTACAATTTTAAAATTTAGTGAGGTAAATTATTAAAATGGCTAAGGTAGTAGTTAAGAAAAGCGTTAAAAAAGTTAAGAGAAAATTTCCTGTAGAAATTAAAGCGCCTGAGTCTTTTAATTCCAAAATTTTAGGAAAAACTAGTACTACAGATTTAACAACTTTTGTTGGAAAATCAATTAAGATGAATTTAATGTATGTTACTGGAAATATTAAAAACCAAAATGTTAGATTAGTTTTTAAAGTAAATGAAGTTCATGCAGGAGTTGCTAAGACTGATGTTATTAGTTATAGTCAAATTCCTTATTATTTGAATAGATTTGTTAAAAAAGGTTCAGATTTAGTTGAAGATTCTTTTGTATGTGAATCAAAGGATGGTAAAGAAGTACTTATTAAACCTTTTATAATTACAAAGATGAATACAAGTTCAATGATTTTGACTTCAATTAGAGAAAAAGTTAAAGAAGTAGTCTTAGCTGATGTTAAGTCTAAGACTGCAGAAGAATTTTTAACTTCGGTTGTTTATTCAAAAGTTCAAACTGCGTTTAGAAATGAGGTTAAGAAAATTTTCCCTGTTAAGGCATTTGAGTTTAAAAAAGTAGTTATTCAATAAAGATGAAGATTTTAGAAAAAGTTGAGGAAAAGGATACTTTAAGAGTTCTTGTGGATTCTAATGAAGAATCTTTATTTTTTTTATTAAAAGCTTATCTTGAAGCTGAGTCAGATGTAGACATTGTCGGTGTTTATAAAGAGCATTATTTAATTAATAAAACTGAGATTTTAATTAAAGTTAAGAAAGGTAATGCTTTGGAAGTTTTCAATAAGTCTTTAGCAAAAGCAAAGAAAGATTTGTTATCAAAAAAGGTGAAATAAAATGAGTGCAGTCAATAATCAAAGATTCTCAAGAAATGTTTACATTTCTAAGCCTTTGTCAACAAGTTCGACAAAGTTTCGGGACACATTTGATTTTTTGATTATAATCTCTGAGGTAAAAATAAAATGAGTGTAATAGGATTTAGTTTTTCAAAATTTGATTGTGTTAAGCTTACAGGAAAAGCTTCTGGAAGTATTGAAATTAAACACAATATCAGTATTAAAAGTGTAGAAAAGACTACTCTAAATGTTGGCGCAAATAAAAATGATGTTTTAAAGATTGTTTTTGCATTTGATGTTAACTATGGTAAAGAGTTAGGAAAAATTAGTGTTGAAGGTGATGTTGTTTACGCTGACACTAAAGAAATTGTTGATGAGACTTTGAAGTCTTGGGAAGCAGATAAGAAGTTAAATACTACTGTTAGTGAAGTTGTATTTAAGTTTATATATAGTAAAGCAACAGTAAAGGTTTTAGATCTTGCAGATTCATTGAATTTGCCTTCTCCAATTCCTCTTCCAAAAATTAATTTTGGGAATAAATAATTAAATTTATTTATGTTATTTTCAATAATTTTTAAGATAAATTTTATTGTTGAATTTCATTCAATAAAAAGCTTTATAAAGGGGTATAAATTTCAATTTATATTAAGTAACCCAAGCATAGCTCAATGGTAGAGTGGTCGGCTGTAAAATCTTTTTGACTGGTTCTTTTAGAACTAGGATGATACTAAAGACAGTCGCGATTTGCCAAACAATGCAGAAACCGACAGGTTCCCGGTTCAAGTCCGGGTGCTTGGACTTAAAATAGCGTTATTGCCCGAGTGGTGTAGTCCGGCCCATCATTTCACCCTGTCGAGGTGAAGACCCGGGTTCAAATCCCGGCTCGGGCGCTATTAAAGACAGAAAGCCTAAATGGATTAATTTCATTTGGGCTTTTTGCAATTTATCACGAGCTGTTAGCTCAGTCTGGTAGAGCACTAGACTTTTAATCTAGGTGTCGCGGGTTCGAATCCCGTACGGCTCGTTACTTCCTTTAGTGGTTTTAAGCAAGGTTATTTTTAAAATGGAAGAAAATATTAGTTTTTTGGTACCAAAACATAGGAAATTATCCCCACAGGAGATAACTTTACTATTAGAGAAACATCAGTTAGTTGGTGTTGTTAAATTACCTAAAATAAAGGTAAAAGATCCTGCAATTAGTTCTATGGATGTAGTAATCGGTGATGTTATAGAGATTACACGAGAAAGTTTTGCTGGAGTGAGTAAGTATTTTAGAGTAGTTATTGAATAATAAATTGAACATTACAGTTAGTGCAAAACAAATCAGTTTGAAGAACTGTCGAGGAAAATCAAAAGAATGGAATATAAAGAGTTGTTAAAGTCTTATTTTAAGGACAATAGTATAGTTGAGAGTCAGATTAGGTCATATAATTATTTTATAGAAAAAAGACTTAAGGAGATCATTATGAAATTTGATAGGTCAAATATCCCTGAATATTTGCTTGAAGTTTATGATGAGGTTAATTTAAAGATTGAAGATGCTAGATTGGGTAGTCCAGTACATATTGAAGTTGATGGTTCGATTACGCATCTTACTCCTGCAGTTGCAAGGCTTAGAGGTTTAACTTATTCTGCACCGCTTTATCTTACAGTGAGTACCTTAATTGGTTCACAAAAAGATGAGTTTGAAGTTCAGATTGCAAAGATGCCTATTATGCTTAAGTCTGATAAATGTGTCCTTAATGGAAAATCTCAAGATGAATTGATTGGTTTAGGGGAAGATCCTTTTGAACCTGGTGGATATTTTATTATTTCTGGAACTGAGAAAGTTGTAGTTCTAATTGAAGATTTAGCGTTGAATAAATTCTTTATTGATGATATTGAAGCTATTGAACCTTTAGGAAGAATGTTCTCTGAGAGAGGAGTATATAAGAGTCTTCAAGAAATTAAAAGATTAAAAGACGGAAGTTATATTTACACTTTTGGTAATTTTAAAAACATACCTATTTTTTTATTAATTAAAGCCTTAGGAATCACTAAAGATAAAGATATTGTTGAGTTGACAGAAGTTACAGATTCGGATGTTATTTTCCAAATGTCTGGATATTCTACAATTACAACTAATGAAGAAGCGATTGAATTTTTGAGTAAAAAGTTTAATTTAGTTGGTAGTAGTAAAGAGAAGGGAGATAGAGTTTCTTTTTATTTAGAAAATTTTGTTTTACCTCATGTTGGAACTAGTATTGATGATAGAGAAACTAAAGCTAAACTTATTTGTAAATTGTTTAAGAAATATTATAAAATTACAAATAAACAAGCTAGTTTAGATGACAAAGATCATTTTGCAAATAAAAAAGTAAAGTTGGTTGGTCAATTATTTGAGCAATTATTTGTTGGAAATTTTAATGATTTGATTGTTGATATTTTAACAAATTTTCAAAGAATGATTAAGAGAGGAAGGTTTTCATCTATGAAGATTATTATTAGGGAGCAATTATTAACACAAAAAATTAATAGTGCTCTTGCTATTGGTACTTGGTCTGATGGAAGAAGAGGAGTTGCACAATATTTGAAGAGAGAAAATTTCTTTGATATGTTGTCACATTTAACTAGAGTAGTTTCACCTCTTTCAACTTCACAAGAAAACTTTAATGCTAGAGAGTTACATCCTACTCATTATGGTAAATTGTGTCCAGTGGAGACTCCTGAAGGTCATAGTATTGGTTTAAGGAAGAACTTGTCACTTCTTGCAACAACAACTTATGAAAGTATTGATACTGAAGTAATTGTTGAAAAATTAAAAAGTTTGGGGATGAATAAATAAAATGGTACAGTCAAAAATTGTAGAAATAAATGGTATTAATTTTTTCGGTACCATTTTAAAATTAAGAGAGGTAAATTGTTAAAATGGCTGGAGATATTTTTTTTAATGATGTGTTTGCTGGGACTTGTTCAAATCCTAAAGAGTTTGTTGAGAACTTTAAAAAAGCAAGAAGAGCAGGAGAGATTGATAAAATTTGTAATGCTCATTTTGATGAGGAGTTAGGTTTTGTTTATATTGATAGTACGCCTGGTAGAATTAGAAGACCATTAATTATTGTTGTGGATGGAGTTTCTAAATTTACTAAAGAGTTAAATGATGAAGTTAAGTCTGGAAAGATTTCATTTGAAGATTTGGTTGATATGGGTGTTATTGAATATATTGATACTTTGGAAGAAGAAGGAGCATATTTTGCTTTTAGTGATTCTGAACTTACTTTAGAACATACTCATTTAGAGATTACGCCTATTACAATGTTTGGTATTAATACTGCACAAGTTCCTTTTTTAGATTTTGATGAGCCTTCAAGGCTTATGAGAGGACAGAAAACTATTAAGCAAGCTGTTGGAACTTATGCTTTAAATTATTTGAAAAGAGTTGAGACTGATAGAAATCTTTTGATTAATCCTCAAAAACCTTTAGTCGAAACTTTTATTTATGAGTTGTTAGGACTTAATCATCATCCTGCTGGTCAGAATACGACTGTAGCAATTATGAGTTTTGAAGGTTATAACATGGAGGATGGACTTATTTTGAATAAATCTTCTATTGAGAGAGGTCTTCAAAGATCTTTTTACTATAAAAAATATTCGTCTTCTGAGATTAAATATCCTGGTGGACTTCAAGATAGAATTGCTATTCCTTCAAAAGATGTTAAAGGATATAGTGCTGAGATTGATTATAGATATTTAGAAGATGATGGTATTATTTACTTAGGTCAAGCAATTAAAAGTGATGACATTTTAATTGGAAAAATTTCACCTCCAAGATTTATTGAAGAAATTGAAGGATTTGGTCAAATGATTAATTTGAATGTTGATTCTTCTTTAAGTTTGAAAGAGGAAGAGTTTGGAGTTGTTTCTTCGATTCATATTATTGAGAATGTTGCAGGAGATAAAGAAGTAAATGTTTTACTTAGAACTCAAAGAGGTCCTATTGTTGGAGATAAATTTGCTTCAAGGCATGGTCAGAAAGGAGTTATTGGTGCACTTATCCCTCAAGCAGATATGCCTTTTTCAGAAAATGGTATTGTTCCTGATTTAATTTTCTCTCCACATTCAATTCCTGGAAGGAAGACTGTATCTCATGTTATGGAAGTTTTAGCTGGTAAAGTTGCCGCTCTTAGAGGAGAGGTTGTTGATGGTAATGCTTTTGACGGTGAAAAAGAAGAGGATTTGAGAAAACAATTGAAAGAGTTTGGATTTGAGTCTTCAGGTACTGAAGTTATGTATCATCCAAAGACTGGAAAAAGAATGGAAGCTCAAATTTATGTTGGTTCCCTTTATTATTTAAGGCTTAAACATCAAGTTGAAAATAAAATTCAAGCTAGAGGTACTGGTCCAGTTCAATTACTTACTCGGCAACCTGCTGAAGGTAGAATTAGAGGTGGAGGTTTGAAACTTGGAGAGATGGAGAAGGATGCTTTGATTTCCCATGGAGCAGCTCTTTTATTAAAAGAGAGGTTCTCTTCAGATCAAACTACAGCTTTAGTTTGTAAAGGTTGTGGTTTCTTGGCAGATCCTTACATGTTTAATTACAGGAGTAAATGTCCAGTTTGTAACACATCTAAGTTTGATGAAGTAGAGTTAGCATATGCTTTCAAGTTATTTATTAATGAGTTGAAGTCTATGGGTATTAATCCATCATTTGGAACACAGGATAGGTTTTTTGAGTAAAATGGCATATAGAAATAAAAATATTACAAAAAGAATTAGTAGTGTGAAATATTCAATTTTTTCACCTAAAGATATTTTAAAGCAAAGTGTTGTAAAAGTTATAACTCCTGAAATTTATGATAAATATGGTTTCCCTGTAGAAGGTGGACTTATGGATATCAGAATGGGTGTTATTGAGCCAGGTTTGAGATGTAAAACTTGTGGTAACAATTATAAAGATTGTGAAGGACATTTTGGTCATTTAGAGCTTGCAAGACCTATTTTAAATGTTTTATTTATTGATCCTATTTTAAGGACTCTTCAATCTACTTGTAGAGAATGTTTTAGAGTTTTATATCCTGAAGAAAAAATTGCTGATGCTAAACAATATTTAGATGATGCTAGAGGCAGTATGTCTTCAGAAAAGTTTGCAAAATTTTATACTAAATTTATGGCAAATTTGAATAAGGTTAAAACTTGTCCACATTGTGAAGCAAAGCAAGAAGGTGTTAAATTAGATAAATCAAGTGTTTTTGTTTTCTCTGAAGGTGAAAAGAAAAGATTACTTACAACTGAGATTAGATTTAGATTTGAAAATATTTTAGATTCTGATTTACCTTTATTGAATTTAGTTGGACTTAGGCCTGAATGGTTACTTTTAACTGCTCTTTCAATTCCTCCTGTTTCAATGAGGTCAACAATTACTCTTCAATCCGGTCAAAGGTCTGAGGATGATTTGACTCATAAGTTAACTGATATTATTAGAACTAATCAAAGATTACATGAGCATTTATTAGTAGGTGTTCCTGAAGCAATTATTGAGGATGTTTGGGATTTATTACAGTACCATATTTCAACATATATGGATAATACTATTACTGGTCTACCTCCTGCAAGACATAGAAATGGAGATTCATTAAAATCTATTGCTGAGAGAATTAAAGGTAAGAAAGGTCTTATCAGAAATAATCTTATTGGTAAAAGAGTAAATTATTCAGCGAGAACTGTTATTTCGCCTGATCCAAAATTAAATTTGAATGAAGTAGGTGTTCCTGTTGAAATTGCAAGAAAATTGACTGTTCCTGAGAGTGTTACTGCTGAGAATATTGATTTTTTAAAGAGTCTTGTTGCAAATGGACCTTTAGTTTATCCAGGTGCTAGTTATTTGAGAACAAATACAGGTTCAAAGAAGAAAATCTCAACTGATATTGTAGAATTATTATTAGATGAAATTGAACCAGGTTACATTATTGAGAGACATTTACTTGATGGGGATAGTGTTATTTTTAATAGACAACCTTCATTACATAAATTATCTATGATGGGTCTTGTTGTTAAAGTATTACCTATTAAGACATTTGCTATTAATCCAGGTATTTGTAAACCGTTTAATGCAGACTTTGATGGAGATGAGATGAATTTACATGCAGCTCAAACTTTGGAAGCTAGACAAGAAGTTGAAAGAATTATGGATGTAAAACATCAATTAATTTCACCTGCTTCAGGTGATGCTGTTATTGGTTGTATTCAAGATTCTATTACTGGTCTTTATGTTATGACTAAAGATACTGAGTATTCTAGAGAAGATGCTTTAGAGTTATTATTTTCAATAGGATTTAGAGAAATTAATAGAATTAAGTTTGGAAAGAAAGTTACAGGAAGGGAAGTTTTTTCAGTGATTTTGCCTGAAGGAGTTAATTTTATTGGAGAGAGTAAGAGTGGACAAGTTATTATTAAAAATAGTAAATTAGTTGAAGGAGTAATTGACAAAAAAACTATTGGAGATGGTGGTGGTACACTTCTAAGACATTTACATAAAAATTATGGACCTGATGAAGTTTTGAGGACTGTTAGGTATATGTTTAATTTAGGTATTCAAGTTCTTGCTAAGAAAGGATTTACTATTAGTATGGGTGATTTTGATGTTCCAAAGAAACTTGATGATGATATTGAAAGAATTAATAATGAAGTTTATGCTAAAATTGATGGATTAATTGAAGAGTTTAAGACAGATAAATTGGAAAGAATTACTGGTATGACTTTGAAACAAACTTTAGAGATTAAAATTTTACAACTTTTGAATTCTATTAGGGATGATGCTATGAAGATTGTAAAAGAAGATTTGGATAAAAATACTGGTACAATGCTTATGGCAGATTCAGGAGCGATGGGTAAGGTTATGAGTATCGTTCAAATGCACACAGGTTTAGGACAACAAGCTTTAAGAGGTCAAAGAATTTCTAGGGGATATAAGGAGAGAACTTTATCTTGTTTTAAGAAAGGAGATATTGGACCTGAAGCTAGAGGATATATTAAGAGTGCTTTAAGAAAAGGTTTGAAACCTTATGAAGTATTTATAGGTAATATCACTGGAAGGGATGGTTTAATGGATACTGCTTTAAGAACTCCTAAAACTGGTTATCTTTATAGAAGAATGGCAACAGCAATGCTCGATTTGATTGTTAGTACTGATTTAAGTGTTAGAAATGAAGATGGTGTTGTAGTTCAATTTAAGTATGGAGATGATGGTATTGATGTAGCAAAGACTGTTAGTGGTGCTTTTGATGTTAAAGGGATAATTGAAAATACTCTTGGAGGTAAGAAATAAAATGGTGGATAAATTATTTGATAAGTTTGAAAAGGAGAATCCAGGATTCCCTAAATATGTTTTAGAGGAAGCAAAGAAATATTTACCTAATAAAGTTAGTGATAAGGATGTTAGTAAAGTTTTGAATAATATTAAGAATGAGTATGAGGAATCACTTGTGACTCCTTATGAAGCAATAGGTATTATTGCTGCTCAATCTGTTGGAGCTGAAGCTACACAAATGACACTTAATACTTTTCATTTTGCAGGTGTTGCTTCACATGGTGTTGAGGGTTTACCTAGACTTATTGAGATTTTAGATGGTAAAAAGAATTTATCTGCTCCTTTAATGAAACTTTATTTGAAGAAAGGTTTAGATGAAGTTAAATTAAAACTTGTTGCTGATAAAATTAAAGAGACAAGATTAATTGATTTTGCTAATAATGTTGATATTGATTTGGAAGGGAAAGTTGTTAAAGTAGATTTAGATGTTTCAAAATTTAAAAAATTAAAAGTAGAACTTGATTCTATTGTTTCTTATCTCGATAAAAAAATTAAAAAGTCAGCAGAAATTGTTGGAAAACAATTAATTATTAGTGGTACTTCTTCTTCTTCACTTAAAGATATGATGGCAATTAAAGAGCTTGCTCTTAATTCAGTTGTTTATGGTATTAAAGGAATTAAGGATGTTTCATTAATTAAAGAAGATGATGAGTATGTAATTATTACTCGTGGTATTGCTTTAGGTCAAGTTCAAAATTTTGATGAGATTGATAAGTCTAGAATTTACAGTAATGATTTTTTTGGAGTTTTAGAGAATTATGGTGTTGAAGCTGCAAGACAAGTTATTATTACTGAGATTCAAGATGTTGTTAAATCTCAAGGTTTATCAATTAATGATAGACATGTTTTACTTATTGCAGATGCTATGACTTATACTGGTGATGTTAAAGGAATGACTAGGTATGGTATTGTTTCAGATAAACAAAATGTTTTAACTAGGGCTTCTTTTGAGACTCCACTTAAACATTTAGCTAAAGGTGCTCTTCAAAATGAAGAGAACAAGTTAAACACTATTACTGAAAATGTAATGACTAATCAAATGGTTAGAGTTGGAACTGGTATTCCTAGAATTTCCGTTAAGGAAAATAAATAATTTTTTATTTACTTCTTTTTTTTAAACGATAATTATATATATTAATTTTTATATTTTTTATTATGAAAAAAATTATTTTAATTTTAGTTGTTAGTTTGTTTGTTTTAAGTGGGTGTAGTAATTCTACTCAAGAAGTTATAGTAAATAATGATTTAATTCCTACATCTGGATTATTTTTGAAAATTTTAGAAACTAATGATGATGGTTTAGAGTATTTGGAAAAACATAATGATACTAAAGTAGTTGATTTTAAGAAGATTAAGCCAATAGAATTTGAAGAATTAAAGAATCAAACACAATACAAGGAGTTGTATTTAGATTTACCTCAAAAGGATTTGTACTATGTTGAGTTTTCAAGTTCTGGAAGTACTTTATCTCTTATTACAATAATTGATTTAGAGAAAGAAGAAGTAATTAAAATTTTCGGTGTTTTGATTATGGGTATGGGATAATTTTAGAATTTAAAAATGGTAGGAATTAAGTATGTTGATTTGAAAGTTGGGTATGATTGTAATAATTCTTGTATTCATTGTGTTATTTCTGATCAAAGAGATAGGGCAAGAGAACTTCGAGGGAATGAGAATCGTGGTACTCAAGAATTTTTTGATGAGCTTTTGAAGAGTAAAGAGAATGGTTGCACTGCAGTTACAATTACTGGTGGGGACCCAACAGTTAGAAAAGATTTTCATGAGATTGTTAAGTTTTCAAAAGAAGAGGGTTTTAGAGTTTTACTTCAAAGTAATGGGAGAGCTTTTTCTTCGAAAAAATATTTAGAGAAAGCATTTGATTATATTGATTATTATATGATTGCACTTCATGGTTCTAGTGCTGAAATTCATGATAAAATTACGAGAGCTCCAAATGGTTTTGTTCAAACTATTGATGGTATTAAAAATATTCTTGAAGTTGGAGGAGAGATAGGAATTAAAGTAGTTATTTCTAATATTAATAAAGATGATTTGTTGAATCTTTTGAAGTTTGTTGATTCGCTTGGAGTTAAATATTGTAATATTGCATTTCCTCATGCAAATGGAGATGCGCTTAAATATTTTGATGAAATTGTCCCATATTACAAAAATATTGATTTAGAGATTCAAAGTTGCATTAAATTTGCAAAGGAGAGTGGTTTAAAGCTTGAATTTGAGCAGATTTTACCTTGCTCTTTAAGTTTAGATTATGATTTGAAATTCTTTTCAGATATGAAGATTCATACTAATTTTGGTGAGATTAAACAACTTGATGAGACTCCTGGTGATTGGAATTCTTTGAGGGCTGGTTCTAAGAGAAAAGGGAAAATTTGTATGTCTTGCGTTTATAATAAATTTTGCGAAGGATATTGGAAAGAATATGTTGAGCTTAGAGGTTTTAGTGAGTTTAGAGCTATTCGAAAATTTGATGATGAATTTAAAAGAATTTTTTTGGCAAAACTTAAATCTTGGAAGGATTAAAAGATGAGAAAATTTAATCATTTAATTATGAGTTTTGGACTTAGTTTGTGGATTTTATATTTTGGTTTCGAATATGATTTATTTTTTGTTTTGTTTGGTAGTTTTTTTGTAGGTTTTTTTTCATTTTTACCTGATTTAGATATTAAATTTATTAAAAAATTAGACAAATTTAATAAGGAAAATTTCTATTTTTTTTCGGTTTTCATTTTACCTTTGAAATACATTTTCAGACATAGAGGAATTACTCATAGTATTTGGATTCCATTTATTTTGATTTATTTTGGAGAATTTATTTTTATAAACTTTTTTTTAGTTTTAATTTTTAGAATTTTTTATTTGAGTTTTTTTTTACATATTTTTGAAGATATGTTTACGGTTTCTGGTGTTGAACTTTTTTATCCTTTTACTTTTAGATTTAGATTTTTTAAATTTTCGACAAATTCTCATTTTGATTTTTGGTTTTTTAATTTAATTTCATTTTTACTTACTTTGTCATTTTTTGTGTCTTTTTTAGCGTTTTTTTGATTTTATAAGAATAAAATTTATAAAGGAATTAGTTGGTTTTTAATTATGGCTGAAAGTAAAACAAAGTCTATGGCTAAAAAAAAAGCTGTGCCAAAGAAAAGTGCTAGTGTGAAGACTTCTAATAAGAAGACTGTTGCAAAAAAAGCACCGGTAGTAGCTGCCAATAAAAAGAGTACTAATGTTAAGGCTCAACCTAAAAAAGTTGAGAATAATAAAACAGATAAAACACATGTTTCCTCAAATGTAAAAGAGTCAGGAAATAATTGGATGTTTGCTGCTATTATTTTGTTATTAGTTATTGCTGCATTGGTTGGGGTTCTAGGATATTTTATTTTTAGTGGTTCAAGTGATTCTTCAACTGATGTTCCAATTGATATTGAAGATCCTGTTGTTGTTACAGATGGAATGGTTGAACTTTTAATTGTTGAAGATCCAAGTTGTATTAATTGTCAAGTTGATTTATTTGTAGAGCAAGTTAAAGTTAATTTGATTCCAGATTTAGTTGCTACTAAAATTACTTTTGATAGTGAAGAAGGAGCTGCAATTGTTTCAGAATTAAATGTTAATCAAGTTCCAGTTTATTTATTTGGTACAAATATTGATCAAAGAGATGATTGGGCTGAACAGTTAGCTGGAGCTTTTGTTCAAGTAGAAGTTTTAGGAAAATCATATTACTTATTGAATCCTCAATTTATCCCTAATAAGGTTATGATTGAAGATGTAGTTATTACTGATTCTGCTATTGTTATCGGTGATGTAAATGCACCAGTTACAGTTGTAGAATTTACAGATTTTGAATGTCCTTTTTGTGGAATTGCTGAGGGTAATCCTGATTTAGTTGCACAATTTAGTGCTCAAAGTCCAGGATATGTTCCTCCAATGCCTAAAGTTATTGAGGAGTATGTAGATGCAGGTTTAGTAAAAGTTGTATTTTATAACTTTCCTATAGCTTCACTACATCCTAATTCCAGAATTGTTCATAATGCTGCACTTTGTGCTAATGAACAAGGTGAGTTTGAAGTTTATAGTAGAAATGTTTGGGATTCAGTTTCTGAATGGTCAAGTTCAACAGTTGATAGAGTTGAGACTCTTAAAACTTATGCAGTTGATTTAGGTTTAGATACTGAACAATTTAATACTTGTTTAGATGCTAAAACTTATGATGCTCAAATTGATGAAGAGTTAGCTCTTGGTCAAGGTTATGGTGTAAGTGGAACTCCAGCATTCTTTGTTGGAAAAGCATTTATTTCAGGAGCACAAGACTATACTGTATTTAAAGATTTAATTGATGCTGAATTAGCTGCTCTAGAAAATTAGAGATGTTTTATCAATATCTTTTTTCTTATTTTATTTTGTATTTTGGTTTTCTTTTAGGTAAATCTACAAAAGAAGAACATGATGAGATTAAGAGATATGTTTTAATTTTGAGTAATTTATTAAAGGTTATTTTTTATGGAGTTTTATTTTATTTTTCTTTAAGTTTAAATATAATCTATTTGTTTTTTGCATTATTTTTATTGTATGTTTTATCTCTTACTTTGAAAAATAAAGATACAATGAAATTTCATGATATTGTTTTGCTTGGATTTTCTTTTTTATTTTTGCAAAATAATGGTTTATTCCTTTTGATAATTTTCATAGCTTCACTTGTATTTGAAAATTCATTTATAGAGTTTGATGTAAAAGAAGAGATTTATTCTTTTGTTTTGTATGTTATCGTTTATGTTTTATTTGGAATGTTGTATTGAGTTTTTATTTTTCTATTATTGATTTGTCCATTATCTTAGGTTGTTTTATGTTTAATAATTCTAATAGTGTTGGTGCTATATTGTATAATGATAGGTTTTCATAGTCTTTTCTTAGTTTGTAGCTCTTATCGCAGAGTATGAATGGTACTAGGTTGTATGTATGTTTTGTGTGTGGGTTATCTTTTTCATCACGCATTGTCTCGCAATTCCCATGATCTGCTGTTATTAATAGAGTTCCGCCTAGTTTGTCGATTTCAGTTTTAATGAGACCCAGATTTTTGTCTACTTCTTTCATTGCTTTAATTACTGCCTCATAATTTCCAGTATGTCCTACCATGTCCGAGTTTGCGTAGTTTAGTAGTATAAAATCGTATTGATTCTCTTTGATAGCTTCAATTACTTTTTTTGTTAGCTCGGGTGCATTCATTTCAGGTTGCAGATCATATGTTGCAACTTTAGGGCTAAGTATTTTAATTCTTGTTTCGTTCTTGAATGGTTCATTTTTTAGACCATTAAAAAAGTATGTTATATGAGGATATTTTTCGGATTCTGCAATTCTTAATTGTTTTAGATTGGATTTTGCAATTATTTCTCCAAAAGTTCGTGTTGGGTATATGGTTGGGTATAATACATCTACTTTGAAGTTTGGAGAATAATTAGTCAGGGTTTGAAATTTTAGATTTTTGAGTTTTTTTGTTTCAAATTCTTTGAACTCTGGATTAATAATTGCGTCAACGATTTGTTTTGGTCTATCTGATCTAAAGTTATAGAATATACATAGATCATTATTTTTTATTGGTTTTATGTGAAGTATGGTTGGCATTAAAAATTCATCGTATGTTTCTTGTTTGTATGATTCCTCAATTGCTTTTTTTGCTGAAGTTGTTTTCTTGCCTACTCCATTTATTAACATGTCATATGCTAGTTTTGTTCTCTCCCATCTTTCATCTCTATCCATTGCGTAGTATCTTCCGCAAATTGTTGATATAATGAATTTATCCTTGTGTTCAAGAGAGTTTATTTTGTTTTCTAATTCTTCAATGTAGCCTATTGCAGATTTTTGTGGCGTATCTCTTCCATCTAGAAAATTATGTATGAATATTTTCCCTTCTATCTCTTCTGCATAGGAGTTGTAGAAATCTAGTAGAGCATGCAGATGTATGTCTGAGCTGTGGACTCCGCCATTACTTAATAGTCCCATTATATGTATGTTCCCTTTGCTCTTTTCTATGTATTTTATTCCTTCTAGGAGTTTTTTATGTGAAAAGAATTTTTTAGATTCGATTTCTTCTGTTATTCTAACTAGGGGTTGCTTGATTAGTCTTCCAGCACCAATTGTCATATGTCCTACTTCAGAACTTCCAATTTGTCCATCTGGAAGACCAACGAGGGGACCTGATGCGTGAAGTCTAGTATGAGGGTAATTGTTCCAAAGTGAGAAATAGTTTTTCATGTGAGAGTTTAGTACTCCATTATAATATTTGTCGTCTTTTATTCCAAATCCGTCTAGAATTGTGAGCATTATGGGTTTTTTATTCATATCTGTTTTAGTATATTTTAATATATAAATACTTGTTACTCCTTTTGAAAAGGAGTTTTTAGAATAATTTCTCCCCTCATTAGTAATTTATAATTTATATAAACATTTATTCTATGTATAATATATGAGTAATATAAAAATTGCATATTTTAGTGCTGAAATTGGAATTTCTGAGAAGATTAAGACTTATTCAGGTGGTTTAGGTATTCTTGCAGGAGGAACTATTAAGGCTATGGCTGACTTGAGGGTTCCTTTCTGTGCTGTTACGTTGTTGTATAAGGATGGTTACTTTAAACAACATATTAATGAAGAGACTAATCTTCAAGAAGAACTTGATGATAAATGGGATTATGAGAAAATTTTAGAAGATACTGGAAAAAAGGTTAAAGTTAATATTTCAGGAGAGGATGTTTGGATTAAGATTTGGAAGTATGAATATGAAGGAGTTACGGGACATAGGGTTCCAATTTATTTTTTAGATACAAAAGTTGAAGGTAATTCTGATTCTGCTGTGCATTTGACTAATCATTTGTATGTGGGAGATAGAATTGGACAAGAGATTGTTCTTGGAATAGGTGGTTTTAGGGCCTTAAAAGAGCTAGAATATAACGAAATTCAGAAATACCATATGAATGAAGGGCATAGTGCTTTTTTAACGCTAGAATTGTATAAGACTATTGGAGAGAGTATTGGTTGGGATGATGGAGAAGTTCGTGAAAAATGTGTTTTTACAACCCATACTCCAATTGCTGCAGGTCATGATAAATTTTCTTATGAGGAGTTTGATGATAAACTTAGAGGAGAGCAGAATATAGTACCACTTCATATTAGAAAGCTTGCTGGCGAATATGAACTTAACACTACAACACTTGCCATGAGTTTTTCAAGTCATATTAATGCAGTCTCAAGAAAGCATGGCGAAGTGACTCGTGATATGTTTCCAGATTTTTCAATTGAGTACATTACAAATGGTGTTCATGGCCAGACTTGGATTAGTTCTTATATGAAGAGTGTTTTTGATAACTCAATTCCAGGTTGGAAGGAAGATTTTACAAAATTAAAGGAAGTTTTTAAGATTCCTAATTCTGAGATTTATAAGGCTCATTCTCTTGCAAAGAAGGATCTAATTAAATTTGTTAATGAAAATAATGTTGCAGGCTCAGTTTTGAAAGAAGATGTTTTAACTATTGGCTTTGCAAGGCGTTTTATTGCATATAAGGATGCTGAACTTATTTTCTCAAATATTGATAACTTAAAGAGATTGGGTGAAAAAGTGCAATTTATTTTCTCAGGGAAGTCTCATGTTAAGGATGGTTTAGGAAAAGATATTATGAGAAGAATTATTGAGAAAGCAAAACTTCTAAAGGGAGATATTTCAATTGCATTTGTAGAGAATTATAACATGGAAGTTGCAAAGCTTTTAGTTGCGGGATGTGATATGTGGCTTAATACTCCAATACCTTTTAATGAAGCATCAGGCACTTCAGGTATGAAAGCTGTAATGAATGGTTGTTTGCATTTCTCAAGATTAGATGGTTGGGCAATTGAGGCTTATGAGATGAATGGTGGTGGTTTCCCAATTAGTGAATATCCTGATTTTATGACAACTCTTGAGTATAAAGTTATCCCAATGTTTTACTCTCAAAATAAAGCTGAATGGGTTGAGGAGATGAAACTCTCAATTGGTAATTCAGGAGGTTATTTTAATACTCATAGAATGGCTAGAGAATACATTAAGAAAGCCTATAGACTAAAATTATAATCTTTCTTAGAGTATTTTTAATAGGAAAAATATGTAAAGAGAGCTTACAGGTTAAAACAATCTAACTATTTTTTCTAGTTTTGTTAATTCCTTATTCTTTTTTGCAATTGTAATGTATCCATCAGACATTGCAATTGATGTTGCTCCTTTTCTCGAAACAAAATGAGCATGTGGGTTTTCTTCACTTACTTCTATATCATAGCCTACTCTTTTGATAGGTTTTTGTGATAATTCATATTCCGTACTTATGCAATTTGTTACTAAAAGCAGTCCACCTATTTTTGTTAAATCAAAACAGTCTTGCAGAATATTTGTCCAATTCATGTCTCCTATATAAGGATGTCTTAGTATTATTACGTTTGGTTGAATTGGAATGTAATTCTTAAGTTCATTGATATCTTTCACGTAGAACTTGGCATGTTTAGAGTTATTGTTTTCTTTTGCAATTTTAATTGCTTCCTTATCGATATCTACTCCTAATAACTTTCCATTAAAAAATTCTTTTAATATTTCTCCCTCTAAGCATTTTCCACATCCCAGATTTAATATGAATGGATTTTCATATGTTGTTAGATTTTGAGCATAATGATGAAGAGTCTTTTTATATGTAGCCTCAAGGTCCATAATTTCTTCGTAATGTTGCATAGAGTTTTTCATTTTAATTTATCCTTTAATTACTAATTCAACTTCTAGTACTTTTCTTTTTGTTGCTTTGATTACTCTAAATATTGTATGTTTTAATTTTACTATGTCGTTTACTTTTGGTATTCTTCCTATTTCTGATATTAAGAATCCATTAATTGTTGTAAAATCTTCATCATCACTTAAATCAAGTTTTAAATCAAGGTCTTCATCTAATTCGAATATGTCTGCAGTTGCATCTACAGTGTATTTATTTTCGCTTATTTTTATATATGGTAATTTTTCTTCGTGATCAAATTCGTCTTCGATTTCTCCTAGTAGTTCTTCGATAATATCTTCAAGAGTTACAATTCCTGTAAAGTCTCCATGTTCATTTACAATTATTGCCATATGAGTTCTTTCTTTTTTTAAATTTTGTTCTAATGCAAATATTTTCATACTATCAGCTGCAAAAATTACTGGTCTTAAAATTTTTGAAATTGAGAAATCTGCTGCTTTATTTAAAAATTTGAACAAGTCTTTTGTGTTAATTACTCCAATTATTTCTCTGTTTTCAATTATTGGAAATCTTGTGTATCCAGTTTTTTCAACAAGTTCTACAATACTGTTTAATGAAGATTTAGAATCGATTACTTCTACTTTGTTTTTTGGAACCATGATATCATATGCTTCAATATCATTCATTTCAAATACGTTATTGATGATATCTGTTTCATATTTGTTTAGGCTTCCTTCTATTTGTCCAAGTGTTGCCATTTGTTTGATTTCACCTTCTGATATGTTGTTTTCTTTGTTTTCTTTTACAACTTTTGTTGTGAATTTATTGATTATGTATACTACTGGATAGATTAGTGTTGTGATTATTATTATTGGTCTTGCAATTATTAGTGATATTTCTGTTGAATATTTTTCACCATAAACTTTTGGAAGAATTTCTGCGAAAATTATGATTAGAAATGTTAATATTCCTGAGACAATACCTAGATATATTTCTCCAAATAATTCTGTTGCTAATACTCCAACATAGATACTCCCTACTATGTTGATTAAGTTATTTAGTATTACAATTGCAGTTAGATATTTTTGCATTTCATCTTTAATTTTCATTAATGGTTTTGCTTTATTTCTAGTTTTTTTCGAATTTTCAAGTTCTTTTGCTTTAGCGTAACTTGTACTTAGAAGAGCTGCTTCTGAACCTGATACTAGACCACTAAATAGAACAATGGTAATTATTAGAATTATTAGTGCTGTTAGTGCCATTTAATTGGAGTTCACCTTGTTGTTTGTCATTTATATTATATTTATAATGGTTTTTTGTTTTTAAAGGTTTCTTTCTTTCTTATTGAGAGTTTAATTATAATTCTTGAAATATTTTATTCTGCAAATAATTTATGTTATTTTAGGAACATAATATTTAAAAACTATGAGTTATTTAAAATAGTATGAATAGTATTAAACAACATCAAGAAATGGGTTATGATAGATCAGTTGGAATGTTTTCTCCTGATGGTTTGTTATTACAAGTAGAGTATGCTGAAAAGGCAGTAAAACTTGGAACTTCTGTTTTAGCAATTACAACTAAAGAAGGTTTAGTTTTTATTGGTGATAGAAAGATTAAATCTAAGCTTTTAGTGAAGAATAGTTTTAGAAAAATTTTTGATGTAGATAATCATATTTTGGTTTCTGGAGCTGGTGTTATGAGTGATGGTAGAAGACTTATTGAGCAAGCTCAAAATATTGCTCAAGAGCATAAGGTTAAATTCCAAAACCCTATTGATATTTTGTCTTTAGTAAAGGATGTTGCAAATATTCAACAATATTATTCTCAAACGGGGGGGTTAAGGCCATTTGGAGTAAGTTTGCTTATTGGTGGAATTGAAGATGGTGAGTCTAAAATGTATGTAACGACTCCTTCAGGAATTTATATGAGATTCTTAGCAAGAGCTGTTGGTACTTTGGGTGATAAAATTAATGAAGGTTTAGAAGAAGAGTATAAGGCAAATATGTCTAATACTGATGCTTTAAAACTTGGTTTAAAATTATTTAAAGTGGCTTTAGATGAAGAGTTTGATTTAGAGAGATTTGATGTTGTTTTTGTTGATTTAAATGAGAAAGTTACTAGACTTGATAGTTCTGAACTTAAAAAGTACAATTAATTTTTTTATATTCTTTTATTTAGCTTTATATTCACTAATTTTTGTATTTTTTTTCATTTTATTTTTGCTATTCCTTTTTAGTTATACTCAAGTTTTATAAGGATAGTTAACATATTAATAGTTAATACCTTTACAATTAAACTATGAAAAGAAAACATTTTAAAGATTTGGGAAAGTCTAGGATATGGAAAGAAGATTTTAAAAATGTAGAAGATACTATAGATAGAGGGATTAATGAGGATGAAAATATCCCTGATTTTGCTAAAGCTATGAATCTTGTTATTAGAACTTCTGATTTGATGAAAGAACTTGCTGAGAAACATTTTAAAAAGTATGATTTAAGTATTGCTCAAAAAGATGTTTTAGGTGCTCTTTTTTTTTCAGGGGAAAATTATCTTACTCAAACTAAACTTTCTACTTTTGTTTATACGTCTAAGGCTAATGTATCTTCACTTCTTGATAGGATGGAAAAAAAAGGATTGATATTAAGAGAAGGTAATCCTGAAAATAAAAGAGAAAATAAAGTTATGATTACTAAGAATGGTAGAATTATTTTTGAGAAACTTATGAAAGAATCAGAGAAATTACCTTTAGAGGAAATGCTTTCAAATAAAGAATGTTTAGAGTTAAAGAAAATTTTGACTAAGTTAAGAGATGAATATAAGAAACTTTTAGAAATTGAGAATTAAAAATGGTTAAAAAAAAATCTAGTGGACCAGTAATAGAATTAAAGGATGTTTGGAGAACTTATTATTTGGGAGATAATGTTGTTCATGCTCTTAAAGGTTTGTCTTTTAGTGTTAATAAGGGTGAGTTTGTTGCAATTGTAGGTAAATCTGGTTCTGGAAAGACGACTGCAGTTAATCAAATTGGTGTTTTGGATATTCCTTCGAAAGGAGAGATTTTTATTGAAGGAGAACCTATTACTGAGTTATCTGAGAGTGAACTTGCAATTCTTAGAGGTAAGAAAATTGGTTATATCTTTCAAAAGTTTAATTTAATTAAAACTCTTAGTGCTCAAGAGAATGTAGAACTACCTATGATTTTTCAAGGGATTTCACCAATTGATAGAAAAGATAGAGCAGCAGAACTTTTAACAAAGCTTGATATGGGTGAGAGATTAATCAATAAACCAACAGAGCTTTCAGGTGGTCAACAACAAAGAGTGGCTATTGCAAGAGCACTTGCTAATGAACCTGAAATTATTTTAGCGGATGAACCTACAGGAAACTTAGATTCAAAAACTGGGGTAATTGTTATGGAGTATTTAAAAAAACTTCATAGTGAAGGAAAAACTATTATCTTGGTAACACATGATGATAAGTTGTCAAAGTATGCTCAAAAATTAATTACATTAGTTGATGGTAAGGTAATTAAAGAGGAAATAAATACAAAACCGTTATAATATTAAAATAATATAAAAATAGAAAATGACACGAAATAATAATTTGTTTAGAATAATAGCATTGACTTTTTTGTTTATGCTTGGTATGACTTCTGTATATGCTGCAGGAGGTCTTAATGTTGTGCTTTCATCACAAAATCCTGACCCAGTAACTCCTGGTAATTTTGTGTATGTAAATGTTAAAGTTTCAAATTCCGGAACTAGTAGTTTACCTGATGTCGGTATTAGATTAATTGAGAATGATAATTTTCAAATCGCTCAAGGTAGCGATATAAATCAAAATCTTGGTGCTATACCTGCACTTAGTAATTTAGATTCCTCTTCAGGTTTTGTTATTGCTAAATTTAAGCTTTTAGTTGATGAAAAAACGCCTTTAGGACTTAATACTATTGAATTTGAAGTTAGAGATGGGTCTCAAATTTATACTTATGATTTTGATATTTTAGTTCAAGATGCTAATCCTTCGATTAGAGTTGGAGATTTTAAGGCTGAGACTGTTGAACCTGGAAAGAGCACTAAACTTACTATAGATTTGGTTAATGATAATACTATTGATTTGAAAAATGTAATTGTAAGTTTAGATTTAAGTAATGTTCAAGATAGTGTTTTTAGTACTATTAGTGGTAGTAATCAAAAAATAATTGGTCTTTTAAGCCCAGGTAAAACTAAAACTGTTGAATATAATCTTGTTACTGATCCTACTGCTAGTTCAAAGTCTTATAATATTCCAGTGATTATTGAGTATGATGATGCTCTAGGTAATTCTTTTACTTCTAATGGTTTAGCTAGTGTTCAAGTATATTCTGCGCCGCTTTTATCTGTAAAACTTGATTCTCAAGATAGTTTTACTACTGGAGCTAATAAAGTAACTCTTGCAGTTTCTAATCCTGGAACTAGTAGTATTAAAGGAACACAAATTGAAATTATGAGTTCAGATAATTATGAAGTGATTGAAGGTCAATTTCAATATGTTGGTGATTTGAATCCAGATGATTTTCAAACTGTTCAAGCAAATCTTTATGTTAAATCTAATGAAGATTTTAATGTTGTATTGAAAGTTAAATATCTTGATAGTTATAATACTGTAAACGAAGATGTTATTGAAATTCCTGTTAAAGTTTTCACAAATACACAATTAAAAGAATTTGGTTTAGCTGCTGCTAGTTCAAGTTCTGCTTTAGGTAGTGTATTTGGATTTATTGTGCTTGTATTAATTATTGCAGGGGCATATGTTTTAGGAAGAAAGAAAGGTTTTAAGAAAGGTAAATCTTCAAGAAAAGATTAATCTTTTTGTATAAGTGTAGTAAAAATTATTAGAGGCGAAAAAGATGTATTTAGGATTAACTAAGCTGGTGTTTAAGGATATAATGAGGAGAAAGTTTTCCTCATTTTTGACATTTATAGCTATTAGTCTAGGAATACTTGCTATTTTTGCTATTATTTTAATTAGTGCAGGTTTTGAGAATTCGATTCAAGCCCAATTTGAGCAATTGGGTACTAATCAACTTTTTGTTTCAACTACTGTTTCAGGATTTACTTCTGGGACTTTTACAAAAGGTTTGAGTGATAATGAAGTTGATTTAATTAGAAATAGACCTTATGTTAAAGATGTTTTTGGATATTATATGAGAAATTCTCAAATTAAATTTGGGAATGATTTTCGTAATATTAATTTGATGGGAAGTACTGATTTGTCTCAGAATTTTTTTGACACATTAAATGTTGAAGTTGAAATGGGGAGACTCCCTAAATCTAATGAAAAATATGTTGTTGTTATTGGTCCTGAGGCTGCTGCAAATTTATTTGATAAAGAGATTAGAGTTGGTTCTAATGTTTATATTAAAGATACAAAATTTAAGGTTGTAGGAATATTAGAGAGTTTAGGAAATCCTCAAGATGATTCAAGTATATATTTTCCAATTGATACATTGAGAGATTTATTTGATGATAAAGATAAAATAGGTTTCATTAATGTTATTGTTAATGAGAATTCAGATATCAATCTTGCAAAAGAGAATGTTAAAATTTTACTTGAAAATAGATTGGGTAAAGATACTATTGATGTTAGAACTCTTGAGCAATTACTTACTCAAGTTCAAGATATTTTACAGATAGTTCAATATACTCTTGGAGGTATTGCTTTTGTATCTCTTATTGTAGGAGGTTTTGGAATTATTAATACAATGTTTGTAATAGTTACTGAGAAAACTAAAGATATTGGAATTATGAAAGCAGTTGGAGCTACTAATGAGCAGATATTTTTTATGTTTACATTTCAAGCTGGTTTTTTTGGTTTTATTGGAGCAGTTATTGGAGTTATTTTTGGTGCGTTGATTTCATTTGGATTCCAATTTTGGGCAAATTCCGCAGGATATAGTTTTTTAAAAATTACAGTTACACCTATTTCAGTTATATCACTTATCTTGTTTGGTTTTATTGTAGGAGCTTTAGCTGGCTTTTATCCAGCTTATAGGGCGTCAAGATTACAAATTGTGGAGACTTTTAGAAAATAAAATGGTACAGTCAAAAATTATAAATTTCCCCTGTATCATTTTAAAATTTGTGAGGACAAATTCTTAAAATGGCAAGTATGATTGAGTTATTCAGGTTGGTTTTGAAGAATATGTTTGAGAAGAAGGGAAGAGTAGCTCTTACTATTTCAGGTATTGTTATTGGTATTTTTACTTTTGTATTTTTTATTTTTGTTTCTCAAGGTTTGGAAAATGCGATAACTGAACAATTTACTTCTGTTGGAGTTAATGTTTTGGGAGTAGTTTCTGCAAATAATCAAGTTAATGGTCCTCCTTCAGGTGTAGGTCTTACTGATACTGATATTGCAAAAATTAAGCAAGTAATTTCAGATTATAAATATGTTGCACCAGGAATTGCAGGACAGCAACTTTATGAATATGGTAGAAATAAGGCAGTAATTACAAGTATTTCATATCCTGATGAGTTTATAGAGGATATTTCGACTGATTTAAATATTGAGATTGAATATGGAAGGGGTCTTCGTTCAGGAGATAAAGGAGTTTTAGTTCTAGGAGCAAAAACTGCAAGAGAGGGATTTGGAAAAGATAGTGAAGTAAAAGTTGGTAGTTCAATTAAACTAGGAGATAAAAGTTTTAGAGTTATCGGTATAATTAAAGAGAGAGGAGATTTGTTTATTGATAGTTCTATGATGATGTCTTTTGATGATGCAAAGGCTACTTTTGAGCAAGAAACTTATTCTTCTATTAGAATTGCTTTTGTAGATGGTGCTGATTTGGAGGCTAATCAAAAAGCTATTGAGAGGAAACTTAATCCTAATGGTAAAGAAAAAAGAATTAATGTTACTTCACCTACTCAAGTTCTAGAACAATTTAATCAAATCTTAGGTCTTCTTACCGGGATTATTTCTTTTATATCCTCTGTAGCTCTTTTAGTAGGTGGAATTAATGTATTGAATACGATGTATTCTAATGTTTTGGAGAGAATTAACGAAATTTCAGTTATGAAAGCGATAGGTGCTACGAATTCGGATATTAGGACTTTGTTTTTAATTGAGAGTTCAATTTTAGGTTTGATTGGTGCATTTGTTGGTTTTATGTGTGCTTATATTCTTGCAGAGATATTATCTTATATTATTACAACTTATTTGAATTATAATGTTGCAATTTATTTTGGATTTGGATTCTTTTTTACAACTATTTTAGTGACTGCTAGTTTTGCAATGCTTTTTGGAACTTATCCTGCGATTCGTGCTTCTCGTGTTAATCCTGCAGATAATTTAAGAGGAGATTAATTTTTATTTTTAACTACTTTAATTTTGTACTAATATTTATTAACTTCTAACATAGATGTTTTTTATGTTTAATAAGAAGAAACTATTTATTTTTAATTTAATATTGTTTTTTTTTTTAATTTCAAATACTTATTCTACGACATTTTGTAGTTTTGATTTTATTGATAATGATGTAACTCAAGGTTTTGATAATTGGTGGTATTCTCCTTATGGTGATTCTAGTTGTGATGTTTGGGATCCTACTTCGAGGAGTAAGATGTGTTCTTTTCCTGATTTAGATGGAAATGTTAGATCTTTGTATCTGTATTATAATGGATATAATAGTGATCATATGGGTTGGATGCGTTATGGTTATATTGATTCTACTAATATTTCTATCAAAGGGAATGCACTTAAATTTGTTTTTACTGGTGGTGCTTATGATGATAATGGACAAGTTGCTTATTCAGGACTTGAAGTTAAATCTAAAGAGCAATTTGATGATTTTGTTTTACAAGGTGTTGATCCTTATTCTGATAGATTGTCATTACCTGGAGATTTGACTTTTTATTTTAAATCAGGAGGACAATATGTTGGTTTTGAAGAGTTGCAAGGTAATGATAGGTTAAGTGTTTGGGTTTTGCCCCCAAAAGAGAGTTTGCGTACTTTTGAAAATCAAAAATATAGTGATAATTATCGTAGTACTCCTAATTTTTTTGCATGGTATCCTTTTGTTAATAATTCTAATGGGGATCATTATTATAATGAATTAGGTAATATTAATATGGGTGGATGGATTCATTTAGTTTTTGATGCGCATCCTACTCATAATAATGGAGGAGATTATAATCCTTATAGTTATTATAGGGTTGGTGGCAGTGATTATCCAGGAAATGCGACTAGATTTTTTGATAATACTCATGGATTTGCTTTAAGGGCAGGTATTGTTAAAAATAATCCTTCTCCTCTAGAGATTATATTTGATGAATTTGAAGCTTATAAAGTTGGACAGCCTGAAAATGATGAAACTATTGCAGGAATTGGTGTTGGATATAATCCTAGCAAAAAATTGTTTGATATTTCTTTTTTAGATAAATATAGATGTGGTGATTGTAATTCTAAATATGAAGTTAGGTATTCATTTAATCCAATCACTAATTTAAATTATAATAGTGCTAAATTACCTAATGTTATTAATTTTGATAGAAATAAAAATAATGCTATTGGAGAAATATATAAACCTAATCCAGGATATAGTACTTTGTGGGCTGCGATTAATATTAGTGAGAGTGATAAACAACAATTAGTTGAAGGAGAGACTATTTATTTTGCAGTTAAAGATATTTCCGATAGGTCTAATTTGCCTGATAGAGATACATATGATTTAGAGACAGTCCCAGTTTTAGGTTTAGGCCAAGTTAGAAGAATTGATTTGGTGAAGACTATTGATTATACAATCTATCCAGTTTTTTATGAGATGAATTTTAAAAGTGAAGAATTAATTGATGGACATATTGGAGAGTTTTTAAATCAAAAATTGGAAGTTGGGGGTGGTGTTGGACCGTATAATCTTCAAGTAATTTCAGGTAGCTTACCTACAGGACTTAGTTTATCGTCTGATGGAGTAATTTCTGGAATTCCTTTGAGTTTGGGATCATTTAATTTTAGAGTGAGAGTTAGTGAAAGCAGTTCTTATAATCAACAAGTTGAAAAAGATTTTGTTTTGAATATTTATAATCCTGAAATTTGTACTGACTCACAAGATAATGATAATGATGGTTTAGTTGATTGTCAAGATAGTGATTGTTTTTTACATGGGAGTTGTTCTATAGTTTTGGTTGATTTTAATACTACAAATTATTTTGGACTTGAGAATTGGAATACTGTAATTAAAGGTACTTATAATAATTATGTTGAGGGTAAAGGTATGGGTATTACTATTGGTTCTAATAAGGCTTATGATTATCAAGGTGTTAAAGGGGTTTTGAGAAAATTTTCTAGTGGAGAGAAAATTATGGTTACTTGGTATAATGATGGTGATTCTTCAATTACTTTTACTCCTAGGGTTAGTTTTAATGATCCTGATAGGAGTGATACTGGAGTTGTAGGTACATGGTATTTAATGGATGAGATTGTTATTAAAGCTAAGGAAACAAAACAAAGTTTTTTTGTATTTAATGATTCAAATTTTGGAGAGTATGATTTAGTTAATGTTAATGTTAATTATGATAATAATCAAATCTTATTTGTTGATAAAATTAATTTATTTTCTTTGAATAATGATAATGAAGGAAAACAATTAGCATTTCCTGGTGCAGAAGGATTTGGTGCTTATAGTTTAGGAGGTCGTGGAGGAGATGTTATAAAGGTCACAACTTTAGCAGATTCAGGTCCAGGAAGTTTAAGAGAAGCAGTTGAAGCGCCACGTAGACATTGGGCTAATGGTGTTTCTTATTCGTATGAGAGTGAAGAAGTATATCAGACAAGGATGGAGAGTTATGGCCCTAAAATAGTCGTATTTGAAGTTTCGGGGATTATTGATTTAAATTCAACTTTGATGATTACATACCCTTATTTAACCATTGCAGGTCAAACTTCTCCAGGGGGTATTTTAGTTAGTGGTTATCAAACGACTATGA
This sequence comes from Candidatus Woesearchaeota archaeon, assembly GCA_027858315.1. Taxonomy (NCBI): domain Archaea; kingdom Nanobdellati; phylum Candidatus Woesearchaeota; species Candidatus Woesearchaeota archaeon. The sequence continues at coordinate 8,194 of JAQICV010000075.1, read as the reverse complement.
ATACACATGATGTAATTATGCAACATATGAGATTTAGAGGAGGTTCACATAAAATTTTAGAAGGAGCTGATCCAGAACAATTAGATTCTTTTGATATTTTGGGAAGTTATTGGGCAACAAATGAAGCTTATAATATTATTGTTGATCATTGTTCTTTTAGTTGGGGTGTTGATGAGACATTTACTATTTCAGGAGGAGTTTTAAATACTACAGTTCAATGGAGTATAGTCTCAGAAGGTTTGAGCCATGCTGGCCATCCTAAAGGAGAACATAGTAAAGGTTTATTAGTTTCAGGAAAATATGTAAATCCTAGTAGTGTTTCTTTACATCATAATTATATTGCACATAATAATGATAGGTCTCCACAAATATCTTCGCCAGAGGATGTTGATACAATTGTTGATGTTAGAAATATTATATCTTATAATTGGAAAGGAGGTTTATCTCCTTATAGTACGGGATCTGCAAAAGTTAATTGGGTAAATAATTATGCTAAACAAGGATATAACTCTAATAGTTATTCTTATGAAGTTGCCTATGAGAATCCTCTTAGTCCGCCTCTTTCTGAATTAATTTATGTTGATGATAATATAGGTTCAACTAGATTTGATCAAGATAGTGATTCTTGGAATGTTGGTGTTGGTTGGACCAATGAGATTTTGGATAGTTCTTATAGGAAATTTGTGCCTTGGAGTGTTCCAAGTGTTACAACAACTCCTATAGATTATACTTATGCATTGGAAATTTTAGAGGATGTTGGTGCTACTAAACCTTTTAGAGATAGTGTTGATACACGAGTTGTTGCAGATTTTGATGCAGGCACAGGAGTTATAATTGATAATGTAGTTTTTCCTGACGATTATCCTATTTTTGAAAATTTGCCAGTTCCAGTTGATATTGATAACGATGGTATGTCTGATTCTTGGGAGGCAAGTCAGGGTTTTAATGTTGGAGTAGATGATTCTGCATTAGATGGTGATGGTGATGGTTATACAAATATTGAAGAATATTTACATTATTTATCTGGTGGCGTAATTGTAACGCAAACTCCAAGTTGTAGTGAAGGCTTAATCACTTCAGATTGTTTGTGTGGAGGTATTTCACATTCTGATGGATATTGTTGCTCAGGAGTTTGGCAAAACAATGTTTGTTCTCAAGTTTGTATTTCAAATGATAATAAGCAATGTGTTGGTGATGATGTTTACTGGTTTGATAGTTGCTCTGTTCAAGAGAATTTATTTGAAAGTTGCTCAATTGGGATGTGTTTAAATGGTATTTGTCAAATTGATAATAGTATAGGATTAATTAATATTTCAGATAAGATAATTGATAGTTCAAATAATTTTGATTTGAATCATCCAATTGAGAAATTATGGGATGGTTGTCTTGATGGAGGTACAGGTTGTACTGCTGGAGCTGCAGTTTCGAGTTTTTGGATAGAGTTTGATTTAGGAGAAGATTATAATTTAAGTGTTACTAAATTATTTGGTGATGATGTTGGTGTTTGGATTAGTGATAATTGGAGTTTATCTTACAAATCAAATTTAAGTGATTTATGGATTAATGCTTTTTCAAATGAAAATGTTTTTTTTAGTGATTGGGATGTTCAATATTTGGATATTATAACAAGATATGTTAGAATTGAAGTTTATGGTGATGCAGTTGCACCGGCAACTCAGGCAAGAGAATTTGAATTATATGGTTTGGTATTTGTTGAAGATTCTATTGAAGAAGGTAGTGATACTTCTTCAAGTAGTAGTTCAAGTTCTTCAAGTAGTAGCGGTAGTAGTTCAAGTTCTTCTTCAGGAGGTAGTTCTATTTCTTCTAACCCTTTTAATATTGTAGGTAGTGATGATGTTGAGGATGATATTTGTCGTGAGAGTTATGAGTGTTCAGAATGGAATTCTTGTAGCAATTCTTTACAATTTAGAACTTGTCATGATCTTAATAGTTGTTTAATTGATATTGAAGAATCTCGTAGTTGTTTGGTTACTAATGATGATTATGAAAACGATTTATTAAATCTGAAAGTTATTAATATTAGTCCAACTATTTATCAAAAACGTTATGAGGGTAGATTTACTGGTACTGAGAAATATATCTCTTTTGAAAATGATGTTGAAGATTATATTTTATTAATTAATTCTGAAACTGGTACAGAATATTTTTCAAGAGTAGTTGATGAGATTGATGGAAAAAAGGTTTATAGTGTTGAGAAGATAGACACTGCTTTATATGATGAAGGTATTTTACAAGAACAAGGTTTAGTTGATCCTCCTTTTACTGAAGAGTTTATGTCTTATTTAGATGATCATTATAAGGTTGTAAAACGTGTTTCTAATGTAGTTTATGGTTTACTTTTGGTTAGTTGTATTTTTGTAGCCCATTTTATTGTGAAGAGAACTCATCGTAAGAAAGCTTATCGTGCAGTTTTGAATGATGACAAGGATTTAGCTAATTATAAAGATTATTTTAATAAATATCATTTACAAATTGATGAGTTGAAGGATTATATTAATTCTAATATAAATAAGGATGAAGTAGAATTAAGAACAGAGTTGTATAAACTTGGTTGGAATAAAGATATTGTTAATGAAGTATTTAGGAGTTTGAAAAAGTAATTAGATTATTATTTTTATAAGAAGGATAGATAGTTATGAATTTGAGATAGTTTTAAGTTCATAACTTTGTATTCTAGGAGGTTGTGAGTTTTTATGTTTAAACATTTGAGCATCTGCCATGTCTATTAGTTTTTCTGTGTTTGTATGATTGTTTTTAGAAAAATAATGGATTGCTCCTATACTTGCACTTGGATTATTAAGTGTTATATTTGAAAGATTATATGGAGTGCATAATAATTTATATATATTTTTTAATGTGTATTGGACATATTCGTGGTTGGGGTTAGTCATAAGCACTCCGAATTCGTCTCCTCCAAGCCTTGCAATGAAATCTGTTTCTCTTTTTGTTATATCTACGAGTCTTTTTGCAATTGTTTGTAAATAAATATCTCCTCTATTATGTCCTAGATTATCATTTACCCATTTGAAATTGTCGATGTCTATGAATGCAATAGCAACAGAAGATTCGGTTCTGTTTAAAATTCTTAATTCTTCTTCGAGAATTTCTTCAAATTTTCTTCTATTTCCTATACCTGTGAGTGTATCTGTTGTTGCATATTGCATTAGTAATTTTTTATTACGATATGATTCTATGATTGTTTTTAGATTTAGTAAGAAAATTTCTTTTAATTCAGGTTCCATTGATAGTTGAGATTTTGATATAAATAATTCTGCACCTGCAAGTCTGGATTCAAGGTGGTATTTACTCTCTTCATGACAAGATATCATTACAAAAGGAGTGTTTATATTTTTTTCTTCTCGTGCTATTTTTATAACATCTATTCCTGTTAGTTTTGGCATATTATAATCTATAATTATTAAATCATAATCTGATTTGCTATCAAGATGTTGTAATGCAGAAATACTTGAATTTAAGCTTTTTATTTTAATATTACTATTATTGATGTATTCACTAAATCTTTTTTGAATTATAGACTTCATTATTTCTGTGAATTTTGATTCATCATCTATAAGTAAGATTTTTATTGTTTGTTCAAGTGACATTTATAGTATATATATTGTTTCCTGTATTGATAAATGTTCCTTTAAAATGTTATTTTTTTTAATTTTTTTTAACAATCTTTATAAACCATTCATCATTAATTTTATTACAAAAGAGATGAGAAGCAATTCAGGAATGGCCTGATTGTGGAGTAAGCTCGAATATTTGACTTACTATATTCTCTTTGCTTTCATTTAAAGATGGCAGAAAAAATCGCAGAAATGTATGTGGAAGAGATAACTCCTTCAAACGAAATTAAAGGTTTTACTAAATCTTTTGTTAAAAGAACTAAAAACAAAAGAGAAGAAGATCAAAGCGTTATTGAGTTGCTTAACTATAATAAACTAGGAAAAGTTCAACTTGGTGCTAAAATCACTGAGAAGAATTTCAAGAAAGGTGTTGTTGCTAAAGTTTATGCGGCAACTAACTGTGACAAATTAACTTTAAAAATGACTAAACATTATGCAAAAATTGCAGATGTTGAAGTTGTTGAGTTAGATTTGGATAATTTAGAACTTGCCCAAAAGTTGGCAAAACCATTTTTAATTTCAATGGTTTGTGTGAGGAATGATTAAAAATGAGTAGAAAAACTAATGGTTTATTTGCGGCAAAGAAACTTATTGAGAAAAGAAATAAGTTCAAGATTAGAAAGGTTAACCTTTTAGAAAAAGCTAAATATGATCCTCTTGAAAATGCAAATCAAGCTAAAGGGATTGTTTTAGAGAAAACTCAAAGGGAAGCTAAACAGCCTAACTCTGCTTTAAGAAAATGTGCAGTTGTACAATTATCTAAGAATGGAAAAACTGTTGCTGCATTCCTACCTGGAAATAATGCTTCAAAGTTCGTAAATGAGCATGATGAAGTTATGATTGAAGGTATTGGTGGAATTAAAGGAAAGTCCAAAGGAGATATTCCAGGTATTAGGTGGAAAGTTATTCAAGTTAATGGTCAATCTCTTAACGCTTTAGTTAGAGGAAAATTAGAGAGGGCGAGAAAGTAAAATGGCTGCTGAAATTAAATTATATGATAAATGGTCATTTGATGGCGTAGTTGTTGTAGATGCTGGTTTGGTTGATTATATTAATGTTAAACCTATTATTGTTCCAAGAACTAATGGTTATTACCATAATACACCTTTTTACAAAACTAAAGTTAATATCGTTGAGAGATTAATGAATAGATTACAAGTAACAGGTCATAAAGGTAAGAAACATAAGTTTTCAACTGGTCATAATACTGGTAAAGCAAAAAATATTTCAAACATGGTTTTTGAAGTACTAGTGCTTCTTGAGAAGAGAACTAAACAGAATCCAATTCAAGTTTTAGTTACTGCTGTTGAAAATGCTGCTCCAAGAGAAGAAGTAATTACAATTGAAAGATCTGGTGCTAGATATGCTCAAGCAGTGGATATGGCTCCTACAAGGAGAGTTGATTTAGTGCTTAGATATTTAACTCAAGGTGCTGCTCAAAAATCTTTTAATAAGAAAACTTTATTGGTTAATGCTTTAGCTGATGAAATTATGGATTGTTTTGAATTTGGAGATAAGAGTTCTGCAATGTCAAAGAAAAATGAGATTGAAAAGATGGCAGCTGCTGCTAAGTAAATTTAATAAAAACTTAATGATATAAATACTTAAAATGACTCAAGAAAAAATGAAAACTGGAACTACATGTATTGGTCTTTTATTCAAAGGCGGTGTTATGCTTGCTGCTGATAGAAGAGTTACAACACATAAAATTGAAAGTGATAGTTTCACTAAAATTTTTGATATTTCAAAAAATATTTTAGCAACTGTTGCAGGAATGGCATCTGACGCACAATTATTCATGAGAGTAATTAAAGGTGAAATAAAGTTATTGGAACTTAAGAATGAGAGACAAGTCAAAGTAAGAGAAGCTGCGATGATTTTGAATTCGTTTCAATATAGTGCAGTTAGGAGTTCAGGTAGTGTAGTTGGATTAATTGTAGGAGGATATGATGTTAAGGAAGGTTATTCTTTATATGATTTGAGTCCTGATGGAACAATTAGTTCTCATGATGGTTATGTTATGAGTGGTTCAGGAAGTAGTTATGTGAAATCTTTGTTTGATGTTGAGTATAATTCAAATTTATCTGAAAAAGATGCTTTGACTTTGGTTGAAAAATCATATAAAGTTTCTTTTAAGAATGATAATGCTTCAGGTGGTGGTTTTATTATTAAAATTGTTACTAAGGATGGAATTAAGGAAATTTCAAGAAAGGTTGTTAAAACTGAGTATGTTGAAGAGTAAAAATATAGAAAATGGTTGAAATTGTAAAAAATGTTGAAAACAAGTTATTGGGAAGATTAGAAGTAGAAGCTTTGATTCCTAATACTGGTGCAACTATTAGCAGAGAAAATATCAAAAAAGATATTGCTAAGAAGTTAAAAGTTAGTGCAGACCTTGTGATTATTAATCATGCGGGTAGCTATTATGGAGATACTCAAGTTAGAGTTAGAGCTAAAGTTTACGATTCTAAAGAATCTTTAGAAAAGAATGCAAGGCCTCATATGGTTAAAAGAAATAGTGCTGCAGTTGTTGTAGCTGAAGGAGAAGAATAGAATGTCTAGGTATAAACATCCAAATAGGAAGGCTAAACTGATTAAGGCTAATAGATCTACTTCTTGGGCTCCAGTTTTTGCTGTACTTAAAAAGTATGGAGTTGGTAAGAGAATTCATCCTTCAAACTTGTCTCAAAAGAGAAGTTGGAGAAGAAACAAATTAAAATTCTAAGCTTTGCTTAAGAATTTTAGTCATTGTTTAATCAATTAAACAATAAATTAAAATTTTAATTAGTTAAAATTTTAGAACTTATTTTATATTTTATATTTCTAGTTGTTAGTAAAATTTATTAATAGTTTCTATAATTATTATTTATGAGAGATAATAATTCTAAAGGTAAAGTTATTTTTGTTATGGGTACTACTGGTTCAGGTAAAGGGACTCTGAATTCAATTCTGAAGGAAAGACATCCAGAATTTTTGTATATTCCTTCTGTTACTACAAGGTCTATTCGAGAAGGTGAAGTTGAAGGAAATAATTATAACTTCATTAGGGAGAGTGAGTTTAAGCAATTGATTGCTGAAGATAAGTTGTTAGAGTATGCTTTGGTTCATAATAAAGCGTATTATGGAACTCTAAAAGAAGAGATTTTTAATAGTTTGAGAGATAATAAGATTATTGTAAAAGAGTTGGATTATCAAGGTTTGATGCAAGCAAAAAAAATACTTTCAAAAGATCAGATGATTTCAATATTTATTATGCCTCCTTCTTTTGATGTTTTAAAGGAAAGAATTAAATTGAGGGCAAAAATTTCAGATGAAGAAGTAGAGCTGAGAATTAATTCTGCTAGGGAAGAGTTGAATCATTTAAATTTATATGATGTGAAGTTAGAAGTAATTGATGGGGATATTGAACAATCTTACGAATTATTTGAAAAAGAAATTTTAAAAAATATTTAATTTTATAAAAAGAAAACTTGTACTAATTCTTTTAGATTGAACAAATTAGTGTATAATCCAATAAATATTAATGTTGAAATTAATAATAGTGGTAGGAATAATACTATTAGAGTTTGTGCGTGTGAATAATTGTATATTATTGAGAGTGATAAAAACATACTTAATAGGAAATAAATTACAAAGAATGAAAGTAAGAACATTCCTAGATTTACACTATATGTTGTAACTAGTCCAATTATATATATCAATATTGTATATACTATTGCAGTATGAAATCCAACTGAGAGTAATGGTTTTACTTTTTTACTGGGATTAATTAATTCTGCAAATAGTCCAAATAGTCCATAAATTCCATAGATTACTACATTGTATATGAATGGGTAAACCATAAGTAATCCAAAGAATACTGGTGGATTTAAGTCTCTGCCCATAATTGTGATCCCTTCTGAGAGTTTTACTAGAATGAATACTACTAGAACTATTACATAATTCAGGAAGAGAGTACTTAAAAATATCTCTTCGAGGCTTTTTTCTCTTGATACAGTTTTAATGGTTTCTTTATCAAAACCAAGTATTTTTAAACCGTCTAATATAGATTTACTTAGATACATAATAGTATTTACTTATTTATTTTTTATTTAAATCTTAGTTATTATTGAAAGATAATTAAATTAGTTTTTAAGAAGGTGATTGAGATATTAAAGTTCAATTATTGAGTCTTCTTTTATACTTATTTTTTGATTTTTTATCTCTTCTTTTAATTTTTTTAGAATTTCTTTTTTTTCTTCTTTTGATTCTTTTAGGTTATTGAATTCGGTTTTTATATTGATGTGTGAATATTTTTCAAATTCTTGGTTTAGAGTTTCATAATCTAATAGTTTGCTTTCTATTTTTTTTATTTCTGAATCAAATTCTTTTGTTGTTTTATTTTTTTCATCTAGTGTTTTTTCTGATTCTGTGATTTTATCTGTAGTTTTATCAATTTTTTCTTTGTTATTTTCAATTTCTTCTGAGATTAGTCCTTCTTTTTGATTAGATTCTAAATTTTCTTTTTTATTTTTGGATATTTGTTTTTTTACTTCATAATC
>JAQICV010000074.1 GCA_027858315.1 Candidatus Woesearchaeota archaeon | reverse complement strand
AAATAATATTGTTGAAATTAAAAAATTCATAGATAGTAGAAAAATGACGCCATCATCTGCTTCAAAAGGATTTAGAGTTTTTTTAAATTATCTTGAAGAAAATGAATTAGTATCAGATTTAGAGTTATTAAGAGCAAGAAAAAAAGTTAAAATTATTACTAGCAATAATATTGACAAATATGTTCCAAGAACAAAGGAGATAAAACAAACATTGTCTATATTAAGCTCTTATGAGTTTCCTAAAGAGTTTCAAATCATGTATAAATTCATGTTAGAAAGTGGGTGTAGGTTTACAGAACTAGAATATCTTATGGAAAATTTTGATAGAAAAAATATTGAGAAATTTGGAAACATTATAACTTATAGGAATTTCTATTTAAGAGGTTCTAAATCATCTTATTATTTATTTTCATCTAAAGAAACATTTAATGATTTAATTGAAGTTATGAAAAATAATGAATTAGAAATCTTAAAATACTTTCAAAGAAAAATTCAAAGAACAAAATATACAGTTAGTTTGAAATATTTAAGTAAATATAATTTTACTAAATTAATTGATAATAATATTGAGATTGAATTTTCTAATTTTATTCAAGGTAGAGTTTCTAAAAACATAGGTTTTACTAATTATTTGGCAAAACAAAGATTATCAATTCCAAAATATTCTAAGTTTATTGAAAATTTATATTTAGAATTATGTTAAAGTTAGAGGAGACAAATCCCATCCCTCGCAAAAAGAATTGGCGTCTCCTCTAATATATAATAATATTAATTTTATTTAAAACTTCTTTTATAACTAATGTGAAGTAATACTTTTAAAGCAGTTGCTACTTTGGAACAGTATTAGTTAATATATATATTGTATAGTCTAAATTTATCCCAAAACATAAAAAAAGTGTAACAAGTGAAACATTTCTGTGTAATTTATCCTAAAAGGTACGTCGAAAATAAGTGTTTTCAATGAAAAAAGTTATTTTCCAATCGTGGGTTTATATATATCTTAGATATGCAAAACATATTACAAGTGGAAAAGCATTTATCAAAAGAAGAAACTTTAAGAGGTTATTTTAATGAAAGTGAAATTAAAGTCTTGAAAATTCTATTAATGCCTATATCTCATAAAGAGCTTGTAAATGATGTTATTTTAGAAGAATTTACAAGATTTTATTTTTTTGAAAAGAATTTAGAATCATTATCTAAAAAAATTAAGTTTCTTTTTGAGGTTAAAAAAACATTAGATTTTCTTCTACCACAAACTAATTGCTTTTCTTCTAAAGGTAACATAGAAGATGACTTTATACAATTATATAGAAAAGCTATCACGATTAGGCAAGCTTTGGGAGTTCATAGACAATCCAATTCAAACAATTCTAAATCTGTTAAACATAATGATTATAGTTCCAGATTGGGTTAGCTTTGGATTTATTGTGTTGATACTTGGAGCTTTACTTTTTGTTATAACATATCAATTTGCTAGAGGAATAATATTTGCTCTATTAATTGGTTTTATTATCTATAATGCGAAAGACATCTTAGAATTATTAATTTAAAATGGATAATGTTTCAAAAGAAGAATTTACAGACTTTGTTCTAACAATTGGTTCACATATTATGAGCCTTAGAACAGAGATTACAGAATTAAAACAAAAAATACAAAATAAAGAAAATGGAAATAAAAAAGATTAATATACTATTTTTTTTTGCTCATAATTTTACTGAACGGAGCAAACGGGGCAGATGTAGAGATACAAGACTCTTCTTTTTCAAAGATTGAGAATAATGTAATTTATTATTTGAATGAGCCTAAGATAAATATCTCATTTTTAAATTTAAATGATAATTTGACAATATATTTAGATAATGTTGCGAAACATAAAAGCTCTGAAAGTGGTTTTTATGTTTTAAGTTTTCCAGATAGCGAAACATTTAATTTAAAAATATTAGATGGAGTAAGCGAAACATATAATCAAAATTTGACTTCTCAAAGTGTTAAGGTATCTGACATTTCAACAGTCCTAACATCATCAAACCTTTTAAGTAAAGAGACTATTAAGTATAAGGTATTAGTAAATAATAATGAAATTGAAAAAGATTCAATTACTTTAAAGTCTATAGTTTCTGATGAGGATAATAATATTATTTCAGATAAAGAAGAAATCTTCTCCCTCTCTTCAAATTCTAACTTAGCCAAATCATTCTCATTTATTCCTGACAATGCAGGAGATTATAAAATTAAGAATGAAGTATATATTGAAGGCTTTTTAGTAAAAGAGAATGAAAAATTAATTGAGATTCAAATAACAAGACCTGAAATAAGTTTAAGTTTATCAAGAAATGAGATTACTGTGCCAAGTGATATAGTTACAACAATGACTATCCAAAATACTAAGGTTTCGAGAGATTATGACATTATATTCCAAGTAATAGACCCAAGAGGAGATATAATTGAAGAAATCACAAGAGAAATAAATGTTCCTTCTGATACTACGAGAAGTTCTTTGTTTCAATTGGAATTAAGTGAAGAACAAGATGGAGGAGAATATATTTTGCTTAGTAAAGTTTCATTTGAAGAAGGAGGCGAAACATATGAAGATGAAGAACAAAGAACTTTAAGAGTGATTACTCCTAGTGCAAATGTAGTTCCAAGCCTTAATACTCCTGAAATTATAGAAGTATCTAAAGAGTTTGCATTTATTTTAAGTTTTAATCATTTATCAACAAAACAATTTAGATATTATTATCAATGTCATTTCTATGATAAAAATAATTTCTTATCATATACCTATCCACAAAACCCTAATTCAATTACTTTAGGTAAGCAAGAACAAAAAGATTTAAAATTATCTTTTACAATCCCTTCAGATTTCAAAACAGGCAAATATATCCAAGAATGTAAAATTACTTATGGAAATGAAGTTTTTAAGACTTCTAAAGAATTTCAAATCAAACAACCTAACAATTATTTAAATCTTAGAGCTATAAGTGATTATCATAACGGAGAGGCAATAATTAAAGTAGGTCATTCAACTAAATCAATTAAAGAATTAATAGGTTTTATTAATATATTCTTATATGATGAGAATGGCAAATTGATTGATTCAGATTTAAACAATGAAGTTACAATTGAAAGTAAATTAAAAGAGTTCTCTTCTCAATTTAATATTCCTGAAGATGTTCCTGCACAAGACATTAGAGTTCAAGTAGAATTAGAAGCTTTAGATGAAACACTTTTTGAAGAATTTGATTTAATTGAAAATAGAGATAACTTAGAATTATATTGTTCATCTGCTTTTGTAACACCTCAAAATAATAAAGTCTCATGTTCAGTTGCAGGAATTACAAGTTCAAGAGGAAGTGTCTATATTGGTATTGTAAGAGATGGAGTTGAAATACCAAGAATATTCAGACCTAACAATAAAGCTCTTTTAATGAATGTTCAAGAAAAACCTTTAATTGAAGAAATTTATAATAATGAGACTGATATAACAGAAGAAAGAATTTCAGAACTTTCATTTAATTTGAATTTTAATAATATTAGAGAATCAAAAGCAAAAATAATAGCCGTATTCGTAGATGAGAATGGTTTGTCTAGTTCTCAAGAATTTCCAGTAATAATAATTCCAAAAGGTGCAGAGATAGGACAAACAAAAACTTATGCCGAAGATTATTTTGAAGATGATAAGAAAAAACCTTTAGGTTCTCCAAATTCTGAGTTTCAACAAGAAGTTCAAATCAAATCTTTATCAAGCTCACAAATTAAAGTTAAGATTAAACCTATTTCTCAAAATGATAGACTTATACAAACAGGAGATAGTAGAACTTTAGATTTAGCTCCAAATAGTGCTTTAACCTTAACTTTTTTACATAAACAATTAAGTAATGAATTATTAACAATTGCCAAAGTATCTTATTTAGTATTTTTAATTTCTGATGATGGAACTGAATATCTAATTGATACTAAAGAAGTTGATTCAATTGCACCAAAGACTTATTATATTGAGCCTAACCCTGATAAGACTAATGTTTTGGGTTGGATTTTCGGATTGTTCATATTTGCTATAATTGTTATTTTATTAGTAGGATTTTACAAGTTCAATAAAAGAGAAACTAATGGAAGTTCTGATATGTCTTCAGCTTCAAGGAAACCACACGAAAGTTATGAGGGAAGATGAATAATAAACAATTACTTTTTTACAACTTTAAGAAATATTTGAATATGCTTTGGTATTCATCTAAAATTGAAGCTCTTAAAACTAATCCTGATATTGAACTAAGAAATGTTATGGGAGTTTATTTAGGAGATTTATTTGATTTTGAGCAAAATAAAACTTTAAAAATATTTTATTTGAAAGATAGTAATTTAATAGTAACTATAACAGAAAGCGAAGGACACCTATATTTTAATTTTTATGCAGGAATAAAATTAAGAGCAAAAATAAGGCATGTTGAAGCTCACAAAAAGTTTAAAGAATTCGCTCAAACTCTTAATAGACATAATAGCGTATTACCAGTAATTCCAACAGATGAAGGATTTTATAGTTTCTTTAAAGTTCATGTTGATACTTGTATTAAATACATAGAGAAGAAAGATTATGAAGACAAATTTTTAGAATTTGTAGAAGATTCAAAAATTAAATTTAAATCAATGTTAAATATGTTTTCAGAAGAATTTACTTTAGACCAGTTTTCAGCACAAGACTATTTACATTTTTTATTTCCTAAAAACATTTCAAATCAAGGAAGGAAATTCTATAAAGGAAGAGGCGAGAATTTACTAGACGAAGTTACTGCTTTATTATCTCCGTTACAATTTCAAAGCTCTTATTTTATCAATATTAATTCTCTTTTGAATATTGGTAAGGCTAAAATAGATGGTAAAACTGCAATGATTGGAGCTTATGCTTCTAAGGTCTATAAACATAATTCTAAAAATGAGAGAATAGAAGTAAAAGATGTTTTTGAAGTTAAATTGCAGTCTATATTTAATTTTGTTATAATTGCTAATGAGAATAAATTTCAAATCGGGGGTGCATGGGGTAAAGCTCTAGGTGGGCAAAGTAGTATTTCTAATTCTGATACTTTTGGAAAAGTTAAGTCTAGTATTGATGTTGATATGTTAAAGTCATTTCTTGAAAAGATTGCTTCTCAAATTGAAGATGAGACCAGGAGTTTTGCCAATGTTAGAGTTATAAGAGAAACTGTTGATAATGCAAGTTCTACTTATAGATTCTCTTTCTATGTTATAATTAAAGAAATTTATTTGAAAGGCAAAGTTAAAGATGGAAAAAAATATATCTTACATTATTTATCTTGTCTAAAAAATGTCTCTACTGTAATTGATTTAGTATTAAAGAAATATACCTTAGAACAATATTTTATGAGAGAGGAACTTGATGTTTTAGGTATTAAAGATTCTTTTTATATGGGTTGGGATGATGCCTTACTTGTAGTTAAGATGTTTGAAAATTTTACTGGTTCTTTCAGGTCTAATAAAAAAGGTGATGAAATATGATTAATGATTTAATTGATTTTGATTATGGCTTGGATTCTAATGAATTGGAGAATATGAATTTTAACCATTTTGAAAGTATTGAAAAAAAACCTTATTTTCCTACGCCTGATGAAATGATTAAGATAACTAAAAAAGGGGAATTGTATATTGGAGCTGAATTTGATGATATGTATAATTTTATAGGACATGCAACAATACCTACAAAAGAATTTACAATGCACCAGTTTATTTTTGCGGTAAGTGGAGCAGGTAAAACTGAAATGTTAAAATTTCAATACACTTGTATATTAATTCAAAAGGATATGGCACGGACTTTAAAGGATGAAGGGAAACTTACTGAAGATGAAGTAAAAATTTTTGATATTTTGATCTTAGACAATCTTGGAAACTTTAATAAATTTGGAGAACCAATTTTACAATCAAAATCTCAGTTTTTAAAGTTCTATTTAGCAAGTGGGTGGCATCCCGATTATTTAAGAAGTTTAGGTAAGAAATGGGTTAGAAAATATAAACCTAATAATGAGAGTAATGTGGGATTATGGCATAATTCAGTTATAGTTCCAAATTTAAAATCCACATTAAGCTTTCTAAATTATTTGACTTTATTAGGTATTAATCTTTCAGGAATACAAGGGCAGATATATCAAACATTAGATAGGCTTGAAGTTTTAGATAATAGAATTTTATCTAAGAAATTTGATTTCAAATTATTTTATTTAGAAATTAAAAGTATGAGGGATGAAATGATACATGAGGCTAAATGGTTTTGTGAAAGTCCGCAAGAACAAAGAAAAATGTGGAATGATATAGCAAACTTAGATCAGGTAATAGCACCTCTTGAAACTTTAGACAGAGAATATAAGAATACATTTGATAAACCTACATTTGAAGATGGAAAGATAACTATTCAAGACTGTTCAACTACTTCAGATAGATGGCTTTTTCATAGTGCAATTTTTACTTACATGTATTTCAAATTTGCTAAAAAGCCTGAGAACTTACAATCAATTAAATTAATGGTTTCAACTGATGAGTATAATGATATGTTAGATGATGCCTCCAATGATTCAATTCCTGATTATGAACAGAAAAGGGAGGCTAAACTTGCTAATTGGACTAGGTCACAATTTCTAAGACTTATTAGAGAAGGTCGTAATTATGGAACTCCAATTGTCGGTGCAACACAAAATCCATCTCAACTTTTAATTAAGGAGGGTCGTAAGTTTGCTTCAATTAATTCTAAATGGATTGGCTATTTAGGAACTGAAATTGACAAGATGGAAGAAAACAAAAAAGGAGGAGGAACATTTGGGTCTCAAAAGGAGGTAGTTTATCAAGAGTCTCAAAGTAGAGGTTGGATTTCTCAGAAATATACTGGGAAATGGCTATTAATCTCAGAAACAGGAGCAAGGAGGATTCAAACATTTATATCATGTTATAATTAGAAAATGAATTTAAAAGAATATTATTATAGTTTAGAACCTAAAAGGCGAGTTGAGGTATTTAGAAATTTTTACAATGAAGTTCATGCTGACTTAGACATAAGAGCAGACAATGAAGCTTTACTTGATTTTACTGAAATGATTATTGAAACACAAGATGCAATAGTTATAGTTAATTCATTAAAAGAAAAAATGTTTAAGTTAAATGAAGATTTAGAAAAAACTAAAACTGAGAATAAAAGGTTAAAAGTCTTTAAAGAAAAATACCAGGTAACTTTAGACAATGTGAAACTCAGCTATGAAGAAAAACTAGAAGAACAAAAGAAAGAACATGAAAAAGAGTTATCTAGATTTATTTCTGAAAGATTAGAAACTGCAACTAATGAAGTTTTCATTGAAGAAGATTTGCCTTCTGATATTGTAAATTTTGTTAAGTTGCAAATTGAGAAGATTAGGGAGCTTATGACATTTGAAAAGAAAAGTGTAACTGAGATTAAAACTTCTTATGCTGCTTTGTCTAGTAATTCAACTGATTTAATGATGAGGGAATTTGCTAAATTAATAATTGAAGTAATTGATGAAAAGAATATTTTTCAACATGCTAAATTCAAAAAGATAGAACTTCAAATCATGAAAAGGATTGAGGAGGCTTTGAAATGAGGATTATTAACCGAGTTGAAAGGAAAGGCTCATTAGTTGAATTTGAAAAGGGAGATATATTAGAAGAATTAAGACAAGTTAGAAAGAATCAATTTTATTTATACTTTTCTTCCCTTATAGATTTAGAGATTTTAGAATTAAAAATATTAAAACATATTCTACAAGGAAATAATAAAGAGATTGCTTTTCAGACTTTAGATAAGAGATATAAGAAAGTTTGGCTTTTGTCCTGGAACAAATATTGTAATAGATTAATTTATAGAGATATTGAGTTGAAATATACTTTAATTTTTTCAAGAGGCGGAGTTTTGATTTATCCCAATAGTTTAGATATAAATAAGTGTTTGAAAGTAAGTTTGCATTTCTTAGGAACTTTAGAGATGGCAGGGTGTTTGAGATGAGCTTAGAAAGAATAATTGATGACAAGACAAATTATGTGATTAGATTTTTTGTTTATGTTTGTTTAATATTGTTTATTGTAATGATTTGGTTAATGATAAGATGAAAAAAGGAGAAAGGATTAAATTAAGAATTGATATAGGTATTATGCAAAAGGGGAGTCCTAAAATAAAGGTCTTAGGTATAATTACTGCAACTTATAATGAATATGGTATTGAAAATTATAAATTAGACATTTCAAAAAAATATAATTTATTAAAATTACATTTACAAAGATTTCAAGAGAATAATAATGAGGGATTAGGTGTAGAGATAGAAAAAGCTGGAAAAGTGTTGAAAGGCTTTTTAAGAATAGAAAATAATAGTTATTTGCTTACTTCAAGGTTTGTTTATAATTATATTAGAAATGAGAATGTGAGTATTTACATCCCTAGAAGAAATAGGCGAATCTGCTCTGTTAATGTTAGAGTTCATAAAAACGATAAAGGTTTTATTTTGTCTAGTGATGAATTGCTAAGATTAGAAGATAAGATTTTTCATTTAGTTTTTAGAGGCAAATTCTTTGAATGTAAAAAAGTAGGTAGCTTAATTTATTTTACTAGGAGTAATTTGATTAAGTAAAACTATATAAATATCAATATTGAAATAAATTTATGACTATTTTAACTGGAGCTTTTTTTAAGCCTGAAAATTTAAACGAGAGAAAAATAAATTTTCTACTAAAAGCAAATTCTATATTAAAGGAGTTTCCAATTCTATATTCAATAATGAAATTAGACTCTTTTAATTTTTCAAAATATGATAGAAATATTATTTACCTGCTAGCTTATGGCTCTGAAAATGAAGAATCTCAAAATTATAAAGACTTAACTTTAATTGAAGAAAGTCTTAAAAAAATTAATCTTAATAAAATAAAAACTGGGATTAAAAAAGAAGTTATTGCAAGATTAAATTCATTTGATGAATCTAAAGCATATAAGATGGTTTTAGAATTATTTTTATATTCCCAATTTAGCCAAAACAAATTAATTTCTGAAATCAAATTTATTGATTTTGGTG
>JAQICV010000073.1 GCA_027858315.1 Candidatus Woesearchaeota archaeon | reverse complement strand
ACCCTGTCTCTGAACCCTGTCTCTGAACCCTGTCTCTGAACCCTGTCTCTGAACCCTGTCTCTGAACCCTGTCTCTGAACCCTGTCTCTGAACCATATAAAATAAAAACCAGTCTTTGGCATTTATAAACATTGTTTATATTTTTAGGTAGTATCATTTTTGAGAGTTGCGAAATTAATAAGGGATTTGCTAAATCACAATGACCTTTGAAACTAATTAATGAGTTAATTTTTCTATCAACTTCGTAATTTTTTATTCGTTTTTTAAACCTACGAATTGTATCATTTCGTATTTTAAGTTTGTTTGGTAGTATATTGTAACCCAAAAATGGAATCCAAGATTCAATTTTATTTAAAATAAGTTTCTTAGGAGATACAGAAAGCTTAAGGTTAGTGTTAATGAATTCTAAAACAATATTTTTCATTATTTTTAAGTCTTCTTTATTTTGAGCTAAAAATACAAAGTCATCCACATATCTTATATAAAATATATTTTTATTCTGTTTTCTCATCATTGGTTTAATTTTAGTTTCAACATAAAAATCTAAGTCATGTAAATAGATATTAGCAAATAGTTGTGATGTAACATTGCCAATTGGCATACCAGTTGGATTGTTAGTTAAAGGATTAATGATATTTGTTTCTAGACAACTATTAACAATCATTTTTATATAGTATAAGAATTTTTCATCCTTAACATGTCTTTGAATTTGTTTGAATAATATATTTTGATCTACTGATTGGAAGTATTTAGTAATGTCCATTTTCAAGAAATATTGATATTTCTTGCTTTCTTTTTGCAGTTTTAAAACAGCCTTGTGTGAACCTTTGCCTTTACGATTTGCAAAAGAATTTTCTATGAATTTTTTGTCAAAAATTTCTTCAAGGAATGAAAATACAGCATGATGTAAAATATGATCTTCAAAACTTGGAGCATTAATCACTCTTTTCTTTGAATCTTCAACAATGAATGTTCTATATTTTCTGTGTTTATAGGTGAAATTTATTAAGTTTTTTCTTAGATTTAGAAGATTCTCTTCTAAATTCTGCTTATAAGAAATTACTTCTTTTGTCTTATTTCTGCCTTTGTATGATATCAAAAAAGAGTTGTATAAGTGTTCTAAAGAAGTAAATTTGTCAAACATAAATAAGTATAACTAGAGTTTTTTAAAAACAATTTGAATAAAAATTTCACTAAAAATACTTTTTGGGATAAAAATATCCTAGAAATAGATTTTCATCAAGAATAATAGGATTTTTGACAAATTGTAGGATTAAATATTTATCTTGTTTTACAATAATTGTTATGCACTAAAGTTATTGTGAAAAGCAATCGAATTTTGACTAAATTTTAATAAATACAAAAAAATGCAAAAAATGAAGTATTAAAATTTGAGGAGTATAAGTCATTTGAAACTAGTTTAGGAAAATAACTTCACGATTTTGCTGGAATTTCGGAGATAAACCTTATAACAAAAGCTATTCCTCCTTTTTTAGAGTTTGAGCCTGAGAATAATTGTTCCAATTTTAATGAGAAAGAGGTTTACACATCTGAAGTAAATTTTTGGAAGGAGTATACAAAGACTCTTGATTTTTATAATATTATGGATGAAGAGAATAAAGTAGTTTGTAAGATGTTAAATGATAATAAATCATTAGCTTTTGTTTCTGGAATACATATTAATATTAGACCTTTAAATTTAGAACATTGTAGGAAATTATTCAATGTTTCATTACATCTAATGCCTTATTTAACAGGTCTTACTACAAATGGAGGTTTCCTTAACAAGCTTTTGGATAAAAAAGATTATAGATTACATATTGGTATGCTTGATGAAAACCTATTAAATGAGGATTATGTTTATGATTGTGGTTTGCCAGATTTTTATTTAGATGATATTTTTGATTATTTTGATAAACAGTTAGTAAAAGAGCCTATTTATCAGGTAAATAATACTGATTTAGAACAAAGCGTTATAGATTCTTTTAGAGAAACTAGTTGGTCTTTTATACAGATTAAAATTCAAAAAGATAATTTATTATTAGAATATAGACCAATTTCAGTACAAATGACTTCAGAATTAATAGTTTCATTTCATATATATTCATTAATGCTTTTTGAATATTTTATTGAAAGATATGATGATATTTTATTAACTCCAATAAATACTTTACATAAAAATTTAAATTGTGCTCTAAAATCTGGATCAGATGCGATAATTAATCATGATAATCAAGAAATTAAAATATTAGGGCTTCATCCGATTGAGTATAAACAACAACTAATTATCTATTTTTATCTAAAAATTTATTTTTTGAATAAAAAATCTAAATTGAAAATTTAGAATAAAAGAAATATTCTTATGCATAT